>NZ_JAOQJL010000010.1:0-114496 GCF_025566965.1 Blautia ammoniilytica
TATTTCGTCATTTAACGTTTCTGCATTTATCATCTCCATTTATTGTGGATAACTGCTCTCATATTTCAAATTTGAGTTTCGCAATTACCTATTTTTCTTTTTATACAGCGTTTCTGTTTTCCTGTAATTTTTGTTATAAACATTCGCTGTTTTTATATCTCTCACACATTTATTGTTGCACCATCTGTCTGCTTCTCTGCGGTCAGGAAGCTTTGCCCTCCTTTCTCCGCTTTTGTAACAGATAAATGATTACAGCCAGTCCGATGAGAATCCCACCGGAAAATCCAAGGATCAGTCTGCTCCAGCTTCCTGTTGCAGGAAGGTTGAATTTCTTCTGATCCGCAACCTGAATGGTAATGGTATCATCATGCAGCATGTCAGAAACTTCCTGGTTGTCTACAAGAATCGAATTACCCTTTCGGTTAAGTACTACTTTGATTGGGGAAGCCAGAAGGCTGTACTCTTCTGGAGCCTGAATTTCTGTGATCTGGTAAATTCCATCCTCCAGATTATCAAATGCTGCCAGTCCAAGGTTCGGCTCATCAGAGGTTGTGGCCTTACGCGCTACAAAGTTGCTGTCAACGTTGCTGCCGTCTGCTGTCATCTTCTCCAGACGGAATACTGCTTCTGCCAGCTTCACCACATCGCTTCCTGATGTACCAGCCTGAATCTTCAGAATCTGTATTCTTGTCTTTGGAAGCTGATATGTATTGGTAATGATCTCTTCTCCTGCATTTTTATCAGTAAAATTGATCCTTTCCTCATTTTTATAGGTTACCGCAAACCGGCCTTCTGAAAACTGTATCGTATTTCCGCTTTTAATAGGTGTAACTGCACCATCTTTACCCACACTGACTTCTACTACCCGGTACTGCCAATCTATTTTGGGTTCTTGTTTATAGTCCACATATTTATCCAATCCTGTAAAGGAAGTCAGCCATTTTCCGGTGTACATATTGCCTACAAGCTCTGTATAGGCATTTGCATTTCTATCTGCTGGTGCCCAGGTATCAGTACCAGACGGTCTTCTCTGAAGCTGTACATAAATCTTCTCAGGAAGATTCCCTTTATAATCACTTCTGTCTGCATTCTTCCAAAGCTTCTCTACAGAAATGTTTACAACTGGTTTCTTTGTATTTCGGAAAGTAGTCTCTACAGTAGTTCCGGAAGATTTGATATATCCCTTTGCTGCTGTAGTTCCCTTAGGCTGTTCGATTCCATCTATCATAATGCTGTCCAGAGTAGAACCATCATCTGTGGAAATCTCTTCTACTTTTAAGAAGGTTCCTACCGGAATCCCGGTAATTTCACATGAGCCCGGTTGTCCATCACCATTCAGCTTAATGGTATACTCCTGTGTAATAGGCTTATCTTCCAATCCCAGGTCACCCACATTGGAAAAGGTAACACGGAATTTATACTCGCCTGACAGTTGTTCGCCATAAGCCGCTGTTTTGATGATCTTCAGGGTACCGGTCTTTACTTTATTGTAAAAGACTGCTTTCAGTTTTGTTGCTGTTGTTGTATTGTCAGGATCTGCATAAGAGCGGAATACAAAAGTACTTTCAGTTGGCTTTGTACCATTATATGCATTATCCTGCTTCTGTCCATCTGCATCATTTCCGGTAAGTTTTGCCTCTGTTCGTCCATCATCAATGGCTGTGCCAGTATGGTTTGTCATGCTTGGTATAGAACTTGCATTGGTAACAGTAGTTCCGGTTCCCATTCCGGCAACTGCCTGTCCATTCTCATACATGGTCCAGGTGGTATCAAACAAGTCGGAATCAACTTCCTCCTTCAGGGATATGTAGCTTCCCCTTCGGAACTGATCTTTGAAAGTAATGGTTTCATGATCCTCCAATACAAACTCTCCATCATCACCGATCACACGGGCATCACGCTTAGTTGATGTAGAGGTATAGGTAGCTCCCTCCGGGATCTCCAGTTTTCCGCTTCTGGCAGAGTCATAATCCGGGATCTCATACTGTTTGGTAACAAATCCGGTAGGCTCAGAAATCTCAACCGTAGGCCTGAACACAAAGTCTTTCAGGTAGAAATTTCTTGGATAGTTATATCCGAACCGAATCTGGCTAAGCTTCGTCTTGTCAAAGCCACTCCAGGACATCTTGCTAAGATCCAGCTTTACTGTTACCCATTCTTTACTTTTCATGGAAACCGCCCCATAGGTACGACCGGAGAGTGTATCCGTGCCAAGATTGCCGCCTATTTTTCCGCTGCTGTCTACAAACTGCAGATACATGTTGGACAGGGATGGAGTATCCATGTAATCATAATAGAACTTAATCTCCAGATAAGCCATCTTTGAAATGTCCACCGTACTATTCAGTGTCAATTCTCCATATCGCTGATCTCTATAACTGCTGTCCGCATCATCCTCTTTTGCATACCAATGAACACTTCCTGTAAGATTGCTGTCACCACTGTCAACCTTCGCAAATATATTATCTTTATGAATTGGTGCAACATTGTAACTTTGCTCTGCAATTCTCAAGGGCTTTGCAGCGTCTGAAGTCACTTTCCTTTCTCCATAATGGGTTGCCAGATTCTTGATGGAGAAATTAAAGATAGAAGTGTCTTTAAAAAGATCACTGAACAGGCTGTTTACACCAGTAGTGTCTACCTGTTTCTCCACCTGCAGCTGATTCTCATCTGGGAAGTTGAAAGTAACCTTCATGTTGGATTCCCACATACCACGCTCCATATAGAACATGGTCAAGGTATGTTCGGCTGTTTTCTTTCCATTTAGCTCAAACTTTGTCTCTTTGGTTGGACTTCCATCTCCTGCACTTGCCTTTACATCACTGACGGTGGCCGTTAATGTGGAAAAATCAAGTTTTCCTGTTGCAGGACTGTGGGCGCCCCCCACATCCAGTGCAAGCTTTCCGTCAATAAATACCCACACATCATCATCACCGGAGAAGTTAAACTCAATAGGTACTTTGTTGCCATTTTTGTCTGTAACCTTTCCGTCCTCAGTCAGCCTGAAATTGAATTCCAGCTTGGCTCCAAAACCATAATTATATGTATTAGCACTTTTAGAAGCAGAGCCTTCATTGAATGGGAAGAAGCCATGCTTATCCTGTGGTGCACTGGAGCTATTCAGGTTCGTGCAATTCTCATACAATTTTCCTGGATCCTGCAGGTGGTATTCTCCTGTAGCAGAATCCTGTCTCATCAACAACGTAGTTTTGCTACTGTCAAATACCCAGTATTTCACTCCATTATTATCCAGGTCTTCCTGCTTGAACGGGAATGCTACATTATGGTAAACATCTCCGATCACAGCGTTTTTACTGTTATTTCCCAATAGAAAAACTTCATTAAATAATGGAAGAATTGATCCTTCTTTTGTTGCTACCAGATTTCCATCTGCCAATGTATCCTTTACAAGTCCCTTGGCTATTCTTGCATAATCGTTATTATTAGTTCCGTTAATATCAAGTGCTGAGTTGTTTGTCGAAAAGAAATTATTGTAATTATCATCATATCCATACAGATTCAGTGTGGATGCAATGCCACTAAATCGATATCCCCAGTCTGAATAGCTTGGCTGGAAATGTCCAACATAAATGGGAATTGACGAGGTATTTGCCTGATAGTAATCACTCAACGCCTGGTCAAACTCACGGTATGTTACCCAGTTCCTATAACTTGTACCATTTACTCCAGGATAATTGTCACGGTTATTTCCATTTAATTCATAGTCTGTATAATAATCATAAAATGTAGAATTTACATACAGGGTATCTGATGCTCTGGTAAATGTATCCTTTGCAACATCTACTACATCTTTGTCAGATTTCTTTGCTTCTGCATTTCGGATGGTATAAACTTCATCCCAGTAACCGTCTCGCTGGCCACTGTCATATACTACTGTATCTCCTGCATCAGCATAAAAGCATGGGTTCACCAGATCTGTTGGAATGGTCAGTGTGTTCGTACTCTCGCCATGCTCGCCGAAATTCGTTGCACCACTGGGATCAAATCCAAAAAATGCAATGTTTGTATACCCTTCCGGTAATTCTGCTCTGTACACGTCCTTCCAGGTATGTCCATTTTCAGAATGAGAGGATACAAGGGTCATATCCCCTTCAATAGCTTCTTTGCCATCTCCAGAGATATAGTATTTAAAAGTTCCGTCCTCTGCAGGTATGCTGTATGCCGATGCCACACCGTCACTTCCCTTATATGACAGTTTGGAATATGTAGCGTCAAAATAAACTGTTCTGCTTCCCAGTACACCCCAGGTGGAATCCTCGGCTGTGCCTGCATATTTGTAGCAATCTGTAGAACCTTCTGCAAACAGTACGCTTTCTACACCATCTTCTCCTACACCCTGTCCATAGAAGTTGGAATAGGGGTCGCCCAGTACATTCCCGGAAGAAGCATCTATAAACCGTACATAAGAGCACGGAGCATCTGGAATGGTAACAGAATAGCCGTTTGCTTTATTCCCTGCATTTCCTGTCATTTCAACAGAATCTACCTGCTGAAGTTCTCCATTGTTTTTCTCATAAAAGACTGCCTTCACCTTGTCCAGGGCCTGCTCTGTCTTATTTTCAAAGTACATGGTCTTCCCTTTAAAGGAAGTGTGATCATTCGGATCAAATGGTGTATAAGCCACCCATGTCTTAGTTGCGGAATTATACAGCTTATTCAGAAATACACTCTCATCCGTCCATTGCTTTCTAAAGGGTTCAAGCTCGGTATTATATTTATCCTCAGCATTAAATGACTGAAAAAGCAGGGTGTAAAGACCTGCATATGGTTTTATTGCACTGGTCACTTCAAGTGCATATACCTTCATCCCATCATAGGATGCTTTTGTATCCGTCATCACTGTAAGTGTACCATTGGTATCACTCTGATTTGCCTGTGTCCAAACCTTCACCGTGTACCCATTACTGATCCAGTCTGCTGGTGCAGCAAAGTATACCATCCCGGTGGATGGTGTTGTGTTATCTGCCCAGGCCAATGTAATGGCTGCGGCTCCGCTCTCCAGCACGCTGATCAGCTGCTTCCCTGCATCTTCTCCAGCATCCCCTTCTGTGTCAACCTGGGACTCCGGATCCTGAGAAGTTTCATCCTGGACATCTGCAGTCTCGCTTTCCACAGGAATGGCTCCCGGAAGCGCAGACAGCACATCCAGCTCCGCATTTGTTGCTGACTGCTGTTCTTCTATGTTCTGGGGATCAGCTTGCTGCTGTGCATCTACGTCCTGAAGACTGGTTTCCTGCAGTGCCTCCGGCTCTATGCCAATAGTCTTATGATATGTTTCTTCCAGTGCATGGTAGGAAATACCTACATAAAAATCAGCGGTATCCCCAGCCGGCAGCTGGAAGGTAAGATAATCCTCTGAATCATTCTGCACTCGTGTCACTGTCAGATCTCCATCTGTCAGTCCATTGGGGATCACGCTGCTGTCACAGGCTTCGCCGCTTAATGCTTCCTCTTCTGTCTTTCCCATAGAAACGAAAAGGCCGGAAACCGGAAGTCCGGATCCCATGTCTTTCAGATCCAGCTTAATGGTACTGTCTGCTGTAGCATCCGTATGAAGATCCTGTGCTGTCACATGTACACCATAAAGCTGACCGGATAAAGCGATCTCTGACTCTGCAGAAGTATTCTCTGTATTCTCATCTGCTGAATCTGTATTTTCATCTGAAACATCCTCTACCTCTGTATCAGAAGCGTCCTCTGCCACATCCTGACACCCGGCCTCCAGAGTTTTGGTCATAGAAATACGCACCAGGGATGGCTGCTCCTGGCTTTCTTCCCCTGATGTTTCGTCCTCCTGGTTGTCCGCCACTTCCGGATCTGCACTGATGGTATCCCCGGATGCTTCTGCACTGCTGTCCCAGGTAAGCGTGATCTTCCCTGTATCATCTGGAAGGGTCACATCCTGGGACTGTTCTTCCTCTTCCCAAGTAACACTGGCCTTCAGATCAGCTTTGTAAGAATAGCTTTCGTCCTGTGTCTTATAAACAAAAGCTGCATAAAAATCCGCACTGCTGCCTGAAGCAAGCTCATACTCCAGATAACATGCGGTAGTGATCAGATTTCCATTAGCGTCTAATACGTATTCCCCATTATCATCCTTCAGGTACTCCTGTACCCGGGAAACGCTAAGTACATCCGTTCCATTCAAAGCTCCTTCAAGCTTTGTGGGTGGAAGGGTCACCGCCCCGGATGAGGGTTCTTGTTCCGGAACGGTCTCCTGCCACTGCGAAAAGAGGGATGTATACAATATATAGGCCGGACTGTCGTCCTGATCATCCGTCATATACAGACGGATTCTCGCTTTGCCCTGCCGGGTACTGGATGCGTTGGAAGTAATATGTACCCATCTTGGCTGTCCCTGAACTGCTGCTGACGCTTGGGGGGCATCTGCACTTTCAAGGATAACCGCTGCAGCTGGCTGGACTTCAGTCTCTGTGTCAGTAATCATTGCTGAATCTGTTCCCTCATCCGTACCGGATGAAAAATCAGAAACAAATTCGGCTGTATCAGTATCTGCATCAAATGCAGAAAAATCAGTATCCGTAGTTTGGTTCTCATCCGAAATCTCAGTACCGGAGAATCCGTCTTCATCCTCAGAAACAGCTTCCACATCCTCTGCCTCATTACTGATGAACTCAACTCCTGTGGTCTCATCCTCATAGGATGAACCGCTGACATTTACCAGATTTGAAATATCAGGTGTTGTTATGATCATCGCAGCGCAAGCGATCAGCGCTGCTGCTTTCTGCCATGTTCGCTTTTTCATGTTCCTCACCCTTCCAAAATCGCTGTCCTAAGCCGGACGGCATTCACACTGACTTCTATTGTTAATTATAGCTGTAGAATTACAGCAATGGAATATTACATTTCCCAGAAACGTATAACTTTTTGTAAAATATAAAAAGCTATTATAAAGAATAGGCTTGTTTTTGGTAAAAAAAGCTGCTTTTCCAGGAATCAGCCCAAAATAAGCAGCATTTTTATTCATGTCAATATTTAACGTAAGTATGCCTATACAAATGAATAGCACAAAATATCAAAATATGCTACCCTATATCCTCCCCATTTCCGGATGTTTTGCGGAACTTCTCAGGGCTGCATCCATAATATTCACGAAAGCTTTTGCAGAAATAGGAGGCATTGGTAAAGCCGGTCTCCTTGCAGATCTGTACGATCTTCTTATTAGTGGTACAAAGAAGCTCTTTGGCTTTCTCCAGACGAAATTCCCTGATAAAATGAGTCAGGCCTTCCCCTGTCTCCTTCTTAAATATGTAACTCATATACCCAGGTGAAAGATACACGCCCTTCCCCAGGATCTCCACACTAAGCTCATCTGCATAATGCTCATACACATAGCTCTTAACCTTTTCTACATCGCTTCTGGCACCACTCTGATTAGAAAACATGGTATCCTCATAAAGCTGGATATTCTGCTCCAGGATATCGATGATCTCCTGAACTGTAGTGCACTGATACAGCTTCTCAATGGCATCTGCACATTTGTCCGAAGAGAAATTCATATCCTTATACATTTCCTTTACAATATTCGAGCAGGAAAACTTCACAAAAATATGAGAAAACTTCCCTCCCTGCTGCTTCTGTCCGGCAAACTTACGGAAATGCTCCCACAAATGGGTCAGGTCCCGAAGCCGCACATCATTCTCCATCTTTTCCAGCAGATCAACCACCACATCGTAATTATCCTTGCCTTCCCAGTTGATATCCGGCATATAAACCCACATATCCGACCTGTAAAAGCGGTTCTCCATAAGTATTTCTACTTCCTGATAGGCATCTGCCATATTGAAATCGGATGTAATCGTACTGGAAACAGCCACATAGCATTCTGCATTCATAGTATCTTTCATAAATCCATGGATATGCTGTCCCAGCACAGAATAATCCACCTTTACCTTGTCATCAAAAAAGAGAAGAGAACTGGTGGCACTCAAATTCAGATAATGGAATGGAAGCTTCAGTTCAGCGGCCAGTTCCGTCTCAAAATCCTCTGCATGCTCTTCAAAAAAGTCTGTGGCAGTCTCTATCAGGATCATCTGACGGACCTGCTCCCACCAGGAAACATCCAGCGTAGCCATAGCTTCCGCCTTAATATCCTGTCTGCCTGTATTCAAATATTTCTGGAGATAAAACTGCTCCATAAAATCCTGATTCTTCTGCATCAGTACTTCTGTCTGCTTCTTCTCATCAATGGCAATAAGCGTCTTGTCGATCACATTATAAAATTCTGACGGATTCACCGGCTTCAGCACATAGCCCAACACTCCGTACTTGATCGCCAGTCTGGCATATTCAAAATCACTGTATCCGCTGAAAATAATGATGGCCATCTCAGAATCAAACTGACGCACTTTCTCCATCAGCTCCAGTCCGGTCATAAATGGCATCTTTATATCACTTAATAAAATATCCGGCTTCTGGCTCCTGGCAATCTCCAACGCCTCTTTGCCATTGCTTGCTTCCAGGATCTCCAGGTTATAGTCTTTTCTTTCGAGAAGGCTTCTGATCCCTTGTCTTTCGATTCTCTCATCATCTGCGATCAAGATCTTTCGCAATTTCTACTCCCCCTGTATTTAGAACAATAAGTGTACCTTTTTATTATATTTATTTTTTTCTCTTATGACAAGCTTTTCGTAGATTATTTAAAAAAAATGTTATTTTTTTCTCTGCGGATTATTTAAGAAAATGTTATTTTTTTCTCTTTTACATGCAAAAAGAAGCCCTTGCGGACTTCTTTTTGCTTCATTATATAAGAAGGTATTTATCATGCTTTTTTATATAAAGAGTTATTTATCATGCTTTTTCTTCTTAAGGATCACCACAACAGCTGCAACGATCACTGCCAGTACAAGCACTGCGATCATAGGAAGGATCGGTGTGTTATCCCCGGTCTTTACATTGGTTGTGCCGCTGGATGGCGGTGTGTTGTCTGATGGTGTATCAGGTACAGGTGTAGCTGTTGGTTCCGGAGCTGGTGTATTGGTAATCTCCGGTGTAGGTGTCACTTCTTCCGGCTGATTCACCACACTTAAAACCTGCACATTTCCGGAAGCCTGTACATATACTCCATTTACCACTGCTGTCTGTCCTGCCCGTGTGATCTTGAATGCTACAGGCTGGGAAAGCTTTACAAATCCGTCAGGAGCTTTCTCCTCGGTAAACTGGTAAGAACCAAGAGGAAGATCGGTAACTACGATCTGTCCGTTCCTGTCTGTTGTAAGCTGAGTCTTAAACTCTTTCCAGTAGAAGTTTCCTCCTTCATCAGATCCGGAAACTGCTCCCTGGGGGATCGTCTCGCCTGCCTCCGGGTAGACCTTCTGCCATAAAGCAAATACTGCTTTTTCCAGTGTTTTCCCATCTGGATCTGTCTTATTCAGGATCACTGCACCGCCTGGGAAGGTGGTCTTAGGATTCAGTACCGGATCGTACTTCTCTGTACTGTTCTCACTGTAAGGAACCGGTATGATCACCGGCTGCATTACCATAATATCCTCACCGCCGGTCTGGGCAGCCAGATAAATCCCGTTCTCTACATTCTTATAAGAAACAGTGCCATCTGTACCAGCCTGCGCCACAGTACCTGTAAGCTTCTTGGATTTGGCAAAAGCTGCCAAACCTTCGGCTGCCTTTTCGTATTCAGAGGCTGTTTTCAGACCGGATACATTAATGCCGCTTCCTGCAAAAGAATCCTTGTACACAAATCCATCATTCTCATACCCTGCTATCTGATAGAGAGTCACTTCAATGCCAGCCGCTGTCTGTGCAAGCCTGAGTGTAATACTGCCTTTTTGTTCCGCTTTGGCACTTACTGTGCCAAGCAGCATGCTGCAGCAAATCGCAAGACAGATAACTGCTGCCTTTACTCTTCCTTTTTTCACTTTTCCTCTTCCTCCCGTACGTCCTCATCCTTCTTCTTTCCCCTGGTGATCCGACACACAAGCCAGATCAGGAAAATGCAGAAGAGCCCCACGCATACTCCTGCTATGATCAGCACGGTACGTGGTGCCATCATCTCCTGGTTATTTTGCTCCACAGGCATCTGAACGGACAGCTCTGATGGAACATTTGATGTACGCTCACCTCTTACCAGAAGCCTGTGGCTGTTCACCCCGTAAGGGAAACAGGTAAGAAGTGTGACATAATCCTTGCCGTCTATAATCTCTATATCTTCCGTCTCATCAGGAAGGACTACCTTCTTCTGGTCTACCTGATAAGCCAATACTTCGTCCAATACATGAATGTAAAACATGTCCCCCTCTTCCAGATCATCCAGATGGGTAAACATCTTGGCTGATGGAAGCCCGGTGTGCCCTGACAGCACACAATGTGTGGAAGCTCCGCCTACAGGAAGGGAGGTGCCGGGCATATGTCCGATTCCTTTTTCAAGCACATCCTCTCCCGCCCCGTGATAAATAGGCAGATAAACCTGCAGCTTCGGGATCTCCAGAAAACCAATGGCATCTGTTACTGCAAGCAGGTCATCATAGCTGACAGCGGATACGTCCCCGCCTTCTTCCTCCAGCTCCTGATTATACTTTGTGGCCATGTTCTTCATCTTGGTAAGGCTATCCTTATTCTCTACATCTACAATATCGCAATAATCTTTGATTTCATACCTGGCCGTATATTCACGATACCAGTTACTTACGGTCGGATATGCTCTTACAGCCACTCCTGCCAGCACCAACAGCACACCAATCAGCAGAAAAAGCCGTCTTTTTTTCTCATTCATAATCTCCGGTTTTCCCCTGTCAGTTTATTGTAACTTTTTCATACGCCTCTGCTCCGGCGTTTTCCTTCCAAAGCACCCGGTTGGCTTTATCAGGTACTTTAATTATAGTATAATCAAGTACACGTCTTTGGAAAATATAAAAATTCTAAGATAAATATAACATATTTAGGAAATTAAATGTACATCCAACTGACGATATGGAATCCGGATACCCTGACGGTCAAATTCATCTTTGATGGTTTCGTTCAAACGCCATCGCACCGTCCAGTAATCTTCTGTAGGTACCCATACACGAAGCCCCAGGGTCACTGCACTTTCTGCCAATTCATCTACGTATACCAGCATTCCCTGATCTTCCCGGGTGCCCTTATCATCTTTTATGATCTGTTCCAGTATCTGCTTTGCCTTGTGCATATCTGAATCATAGGAAATCCCGATCTTCAGCTCCAGCTTCCTCATATCCCTTGCTGTCAGATTGACCACTGTATTCCCGGACAGGGTGCCATTCGGGATCACAATATGCCTGTAATCCACAGATAGCAGGGTAGTATAACAGATCTCGATCTTATACACAGTCCCTTCCCAGCCATTGGCCTTATCTACAATAATGTAGTCTCCTACCTGGAAGGGCTTGAAGATCAGAAGCATTACCCCTCCTGCCAGGTTGGACAGTCCACCTTGTAATGCAAGACCGATGGTAACGCCTGCAGTACCTAAAAGGGCGGCTACGGACGATTCTTTGATACCGAAATTCATCCCGATCCCGAAGATCAGCAGAATATATAAAAGGGCTTTCAGGAATGAACACAAAAACTGTACCGCCCCTTTATCCATCCCGGTCCGTCCCAGGGAGCGTCTCACAAGACCAAGCACCCACCGGATCAGGCGGCTTCCAATATACAGAACCACAATGGACAGAACCACTTTGATCCCAAAGCTGATCAGCTCGGGCGTGTGTTCATCCAGATATTTCTGAAACTGGCTTACATGATCAGTAAGCTCCTGTGCGGTTTCTTCCATAAAATCCTGCACCTCCCCGCCGGATCACAATACTTTTTTGTTATTTCTGAAATCCTTTCATGGAAAGGCTGATCCGTTTCTTCTTAAGATCCACGCCGATCACCTGTACATCCACAACATCCCCTACACTGACTGCTTCCAGGGGATGTTTGATAAACTTCTCACTCATCTGGGAGATATGTACCAGACCATCCTGATGAACCCCGATATCCACAAATGCTCCGAAATCGATCACATTCCGCACAGTTCCTTTCAGGATCATCCCTTCTTTCAGGTCCTCCATATTCAGTACATCTGTGCGAAGGATCGGACGGGGCATTTCATCCCTTGGATCTCTTGCCGGTTTCTCCAGCTCCTTTACAATGTCTTTCAATGTGATCTCGCCTATCTCCAGTTCCTTGGCCAGCTTTTTGTAGTCATGGATCTGGGAAGAGATCCTGCCCAGACCTCCGGATGTAATATCTTTTGGTGTGTGTCCCAGCTTTTTAAGAAGGGCATTTGCTGCCTCATAGCTTTCCGGATGCACGCTTGTAGCATCCAATGGATCATCACCTCCTGTGATACGCATAAATCCGGCACACTGTTCAAAAGCCTTAGGACCCAGCTTTGCCACCTTCAGAAGACCTTTCCTGTTGGTAAAACGGCCATTTTCTTCTCTGTAGGTCACAATGTTTTTTGCAATGGCTTTACTGATGCCTGAAATATATTCCAGCAGGGAGGCAGATGCAGTATTCAGATCCACACCTACCTTGTTCACACAGTCCTCAACCACTCCGGACAAAGCTTCTCCCAGCTTTTTCTGGTTCATATCATGCTGATACTGACCAACACCAATGGACTTAGGATCGATCTTTACCAGCTCTGCCAGCGGATCCTGTACACGCCTTGCAATGGAAGCTGCGCTTCTCTGTCCTACATCAAAGTTAGGGAACTCTTCTGTGGCCAGCTTGCTTGCAGAATATACAGAAGCACCAGCTTCATTGGTGATCACGTACTGTACGCCTGCCTCCGGGATCTCCTTCAGCATGTCCACGATCACCTGCTCTGACTCTCTGGAAGCAGTACCATTTCCAACAGAGATCAGGGATACCTTGTACTTTCGGATCATTTTCTCCACAGTATCCTTGGCTGCACGGATCTTAGTCTCATTGGTAGGTGCAGTAGGATAAACCACTGTGGTATCCAGCACCTTTCCTGTGGCATCTACCACTGCCAGCTTACATCCGGTACGGAATGCCGGATCCCATCCAAGCACAACCTTCCCTGCAATGGGAGGCTGCATAAGAAGCTGCTCCAGATTCTTTCCAAATACCTTGATGGCGCCATCTTCTGCCTGATCGGTAAGATTGCTGCGGATCTCCCTTTCAATGGCAGGCGCAATCAGTCGTTTGTAGCAGTCATCCACCACTTCTTTTAAGACAGGAGAGGTAACAGGATTCTCCTTTGTGATCACCTGATGTTCCAGGTAACGGAGGATTTCTTCTTCCGGTGCATTCACTTTAACAGTGAGGAATTTCTCTTTTTCCCCTCTGTTCAGTGCCAGGATCCTATGACCTGCCAGCTTCTTGATAGGCTCCTCAAACTCATAATACATTTCATAAACAGACTGAGCCTTTGGATCCTTTGCCACAGAACTGATAGTTCCTTTCTTTGTGGTCAGATCCCTGATACGGATACGGTAATCCGCCTCATCGGAAATCCGTTCTGCCAGAATATCCTTTGCTCCTGCAATGGCCTGCTCCACGGAAGTCACTTCCTTCTCTTCGGAAAGAAAAGCCTGTGCTTCTTCTTCCAATGGTTTTTTGGTCATCTGAAGGCTGATAATATTTGCCAGGGGCTCCAGTCCTTTTTCTTTGGCAATGGTTGCCCTTGTACGGCGTTTTGGCCTGTAAGGACGGTACAGATCCTCTACCACCACCAGAGTCTGTGCTTCAAGGATCTGTTTCTTCAGCTCAGCGTTTAGCTTGCCCTGCTCTTCAATGCTGGCAAGCACCTGTTTCTTCTTATCTTCAAGGTTACGCAGGTAATTCAGCCGCTCATAAAGATTACGCAGCTGTTCATCATTAAGGGCACCGGTTGCTTCCTTACGATATCTGGAAATAAACGGAATGGTATTGCCTTCATCGATCAGCTTTACCGCTGCTTCTACCTGTTCTTTTTTTACACCCAGTTCCTGGGTGATCACCTGTATAATATCCATGTTAATCTATCATCTCCTTATGCCCGGGAATTAAAGTCTTATGTTCCGCACATAACATTTTATGCCTCGGAATTAAAGTCATCCTGATCCCAGGCAGATTTATTTTCCCTGTGATCCTCATAAATGTCCTGATCCAGTTCGCCTAACAGATCCCTGTAAAACATAGTCACAGTCATCTGCATATAGGGAACGATCCAAAGAAGAGCTATATATAATGTAAATATAGAAAGAAACAGTAAAGGGATAAAGCTGATCTGCATCAACAGATATCTGCCTTTATGCCCTTTCATCATAGCTGCACTGGCCTTTAAAGCCTCTATGCCGCCCATATCCAGGTGATCTGCCATCAGAAAGTAGGTCATAACAAAAGGCAGCGTAACGATCACATTAAGTACAATGGATAACAGCATCAGCTCCATAGAGCGGCCCATCCACTCCACCTGTGCTTCCAGAGTATTCCCAGGGATCACAGTATAGCTGTACCAGTAGTAGGGAATGGATACCACCAGATCGATCAGCGCCAGCACAAAGCCGGCTACGATCACCCGATCCGGATGATTTCTGAAAAAGTACAGCAGATCACCAAGACCAAACTCCCTGTCTCTGGCCATATTCAGAAACATGTAATACAATCCTGCAGACAGGATCCCTGTAACAAGGGACAGGATAAATAGAAAAATCTGGCTCATGATCATAGTTGGCAGGAATTCGCCTGTAAAAAGATTCCCTGCCAGAAGATTCCCCAAAAGGTTGATGCCAAATGCTGCCAGCACCCCCATGATAGCGATCCCATATCTACCCTCTAAAGCCAGCTTTGCGTATCTTTTCAGTTCTTTTGAACTTCTCTTCATAGATTATCAAATCTCCTTCGATTCGGCAACAGCTTCTTACTCTGTACGTTTTTTCCCCCAGAAGAAAAGGGCCACAGTACCGGGACCTGTATGGCTTCCAATGGTAGTACCTACATAATTGATCAGGACTTTTCCGTTTAGGTGTGGAAATCTGGCCTCTACCAGGTCTGCCACAGCCCTGGCATCCTCATAACAGCCGGACTGGGAAATATAGCACTTCCCGGAATAATCTTTGCCGTCTCTGGCATATTCTTCCATCTTGTCTACAATGGTACGGATCACCTTTTTCTTGGTGCGGATCTTAAATCTGGGGATCAGCCTGCCCTGGTCATCCATATTCAGAAGCGGGCAGATATTCAGCACGCCGCCAATAAAGCCGGCAGTTTTGGAAATCCTGCCGCCCTTGATATAAAAGGTAAGATCTGTGGAGAAAAACCAGTGATTCAGTTCCAGCTTATGCTGCTCGGCCCAGTCATAAACCTGCTGAAGGCTTTGTCCCTGATCCCGAAGATCTGCCAGCTGGTCCATCAAAAGCCCGTATCCGGAAGATGCTCCAAGAGAATCTACTATCAGGACCTGCCTTTGAGGGTACTTCTGAGACAGTTCTTCTTTGGCGATCATAGCAGAATTGATCGCTCCGGAAATCCCGGAGGACAGGCACACATGAAGCACATCCTTTCCCTGCTTCAGGAATGTTTCAAAATATGCCTGATACTCTTCTGCATTTACCTGGGAAGTTTTTGTTTCTGCCCCATCTGCCATTGCCTGATAAAACTTCTCAAAAGGCATACTCTGTCCCAAATCATCTGTATACTGTTTTCCATCCATCTGATAGTGAAAACAGATGTAAGATATTCCACGTTTTTCAAAATGTTCCTTGGTAAGGTCTGCTGTTGAACAGCAGCTCAGAATATAATCACTCATCTTTTCCTCCGGTTCAGTGACACAGGCATGCTGCCTTTTGTGTTACTGAAGGTTATAATTCTTATAGGTAACTGCAGCAGCTGTGTCCGGATCCTCATCCTCATTGAACCAGAACTGTGCTCTTGTGTCGATCTTGGTATCCTCGCTCTCATAAATGGTCAGATAACCATTCTCTTCATCGTAAAGATAGCCTTTTTCCTGTGCTGCTGCCATCAGATCGCTTTTGGATGCGCCTAAAGTAAATCCACCGGAAAGCTTCAGACTCAGACTGTCGCTGTCATAATTGCCAACCTCCAGTTCTGTTACAAAGCAATTGGACAATGTAACTGCATTGGATGTTTTGTTATAGATAGAAAAACTTACGCTCTGGTTGTTCTTCATCATATCAATAAATTCCAGACCGCCGCCTTCTACATATGCGTCCTCAGCTGCATCCTGGATCACCCAGCCATTTGCCTCAAATGCGCTTACAGGTGCAGGAAGCTGATAAAGATCACCACAGTACTCAACTACCGGATCCAGCATATCACTGCCTAGCTCCTGTGGTGCCTGATAATCAGATACAACATCCGGTGTGGAGGTATCTACTTCTCCCTTTTCAAAATCTTCCGGCTCTGAGAAATTACGCACGTCTACTTTTTTCAGTGTGTTGTCGTCCTTATATACATACAGCTCCACACGTTCATAAGTATCCTTGGAGTATGTCATCTGTGTATAATAATCTCCTTCATATACATCAGAAGGATCTCCATAAGCTGCCTTAATATCATCCACTGTGGAGGTACCCATCTGGATCCCGCCTGCAAGCTCTACCGGCATTTTGGAAAGATCCACTCCGTAGCTGCTGCTTGCATCCACAGTTACAGAACCGATCAGGCACTGGCTTACAGGTGCCTGGTTGATCCCCAGGTTGATAGCCTCTGCTCCGATCCGCAGTCCTTCTTTTTCAAAATCAATCATATAGTAGGAATTAGAGGGTACGCTTTCGTCCTCTTCCACGCCGGAAAGCTGCCAGCCAAGAGCTGTAAAAGCCTCATAGGTCATAGGGAACTGGCAGATATCTTCTCCCATTTTCAGCTGGAAATCATAAATGTTGTCCGATAAAGTAGTGGAAGCATGCGGGTCTGCAGGCTGTGCTTCTTCTGTGTTTTCTGTCACTGCAGTCTCCTGTGCTTCAGCAGTTTCCTCTGTCTGCGCTGCTTCCTGTGTTCCTGCGGTCTCCTGTGCAATAACAGGAACAGATACTACAGATACTGTACATAAGCTGGCTGCCATCAATAATGCAATCATCATTTTTCTTTTCATCGTTTTCTCCCTTCCAGGCTTTTAGTCGGTAAGCCCAAACGCATCGTGTACTGCATTCATTGCACGGATCCCATCCTTTTCATTGATCAGGACCGTTACCCTGATCTCTGATGTAGAGATCATATTGATATTAACGCCTTCGTTGTAAAGACTTTCAAACATCTTAGCAGCCACACCCGGATTACTCATCATGCCGGCCCCTACAATGGAAAGCTTGGCAATGTTTCTCTCTGAATGCAGTTCTTTATAGCCCAGTCTTGCCTGGTTCTCTTCCAGAGTGGCAACTGCATCCTCAAGATCATCCTTATTTACTGTAAAGGAAATATCTTTGGTGCCTGCCCGTCCGATGGACTGCAGGATCACATCCACATTGATCTTCTTTTTGGCAAGTGTATCAAAAACCTTAAATGCCATACCCGGCATATCCTTGATCCCGATCACTGCGATCCTTACTGCATCTGTATCCAGGGCTACACCACTGATCAGCATTCTCTCCACGGTTGTTACCTCCTTTACTACTGTACCCTCACTGTCGTTCAGGCTGGAGCGCACCACAAGGGGCACGCCGTATTTCTTGGCCATTTCCACAGAACGGTTGTGAAGTACACCTGCTCCTAAGGTAGCCAGATCCAGCATCTCATCATAGGTGATCTCTTTCAGCTTGCGGGCTCCAGGCACCTTCCTTGGGTCTGCTGTATAAACTCCGTCCACATCTGTATAGATCTCGCAGGCATCTGCATGAAGAGCTGCTGCCAGTGCAACTGCTGTAGTGTCAGAGCCGCCTCTGCCAAGGGTAGTATAATCATCATATTTGTTCACGCCCTGAAATCCGGTGACGATGACGATCCTGCGGTTTTCCAGCTCCCTGCGGATCCGCTCGGTATCGATCCTTTTCAGTCTTGCATTGCCGTGATCACTGGTGGTATGCATAGTCACCTGAAATGCATTCAGGGATACTGCCGGCACCCTTCTCTGGTTCATGGCCATGGCCATCAGCGCCACAGACATCTGCTCTCCAATGGTCAGCAGCATATCCAATTCTCTTTTCGGTGGCTTTTCATTGATGTCCTTTGCCATTTTGATCAGCTCATCTGTATATTTTCCCATTGCAGAAAGCACAACCACTACATCGTTGCCTTTCTGGTATTCTGCTATACACCGGTCTGCCACATGAAAGATCCGTTCTTTATTTGCCACAGATGTACCGCCAAACTTTTTAACTATTAACATATATGCCTCCGGTCACTCAGTCCTTGATGCGGATCATGGAAAGGATCTCCGCTTTGATCTCTGCTGCTTTTGCTTTGTACTGTCCAAGTGTCATCTGTGCAGTGACAAAGCCTGTCTCTCCTTCTGCCTTTGGTACCTGTATCTGCTCTATAGTCCCAAATACACTCCGGATCAGCGAAAGATCGGTTGTCTGCACACGTACAAAGAACCGTCCGGATACCTGATCAGGATCTGCAAGGGGAAGTGGCTGATCGTTCCATTCATTTGGCATGTTCTCATGAAGATGCTTGGCTTCATCCACCACATCTGCCACTACTGCACTGGCGGTAGGCAGCTTGCCTGCCCCGCTGCCGTAGAACATGGCATCTCCCAGTACATTTCCATGGACAAAAATACCGTTGTACACATCATTTACACTGTACAGCGGATTATTTTTACCAACAAGGAAGGGGGCAACCACTGCATAATAGGAATCCTCTGACAGCTTCCTGCTTGTAGCCAGAAGCTTAATGGACATACCCATAACCCTGGCATACTCCATATCTTCCGGAGTGATCCTGGTGATCCCTTCTGTATGGATTTTTTCATAATTCAGAAACTTCCCGTATGCAAGGGAAGACAGGATCGCGATCTTCCTGCATGCGTCATATCCTTCCACGTCTGCGGTAGGATCAGCCTCTGCATATCCTTTTTCCTGAGCTTCCTTCAGAACACTTTCAAAACGGCTGCCTTCCATATCCATCTTGGTCAGCATATAATTGGTGGTGCCATTCAGGATACCTGTCACTTCGTCGATCTGGTCTGCTGTAAGAGACTGGTTCAGTGCGCGGATAATGGGAATACCGCCTCCGCAGCTTGCCTCAAACAGGAAATTAATGTTCTTATTCCTGGCGATGTCCATCAGCTCAGGACCAAACTTTGCTACCAATGCTTTATTGGAGGTAGCCACGCTTTTCCCTGCCTCTAATGCTCTTTTCACAAAGGTATGTGCCGGCTCCAGGCCACCCATCACTTCTACTACAATGTCTACTTCCGGATCATTTACAATGGTCTCATAATCGTGTACAAGCACTTTCTGTACCGGATCCCCCGGAAAATCACGAAGATCCAACACGTATTTGATCCGGATCGCATCTCCTGCACGCCTGTTGATACTGTCCTGGTTGGTATTGATCACCTCTACTACTCCGCTGCCTACAGTGCCGTATCCTAAAACTGCTATGTTGATCATTTGTTTACTCCCTGCCTAATATTTTAAGATAATGAATCCCTTCCGTCTGTTCAATATTCTCTACCATGGCCTCAGCATCACCGGCCCCCGGAAGGATATCTACGCTTAGGGTCAACGTAGCCACGCCACTGATGGGAATACTCTGATGAATGGTCAGTATGTTCCCATGAAACTCTGCAACGGACTTCAGTACATTTGACAATATCCCAGGTTCATCATCCATCTGTATGATAAAGGTAATTGTCTTTCCTTTGGCCTGTTCATGGAAAGGAAAAATATCATCTTTATATTTGTAAAAAGAGCTGCGGCTGATCCCTGTCTGCTCTGCAGCTTCCTGTACAGTGAGTACGCGGCCTGAATCCAGAAGTTTCTTTGCTTCCACAACTTTCTGAAGCACCTCCGGAACAGCCCGCTCTGTCACTACATAATATTTCTTTTTCTCGTTTGTTCTATCCATGCATGTCCCTCTGTCCGTATTACAAAAACATTTGTTTTCTAACAATGGATATATTACCACAGCCTCAGGGGCTGCCGCAAGAGGGTTCTTGTATTTTCAGGTTATTTTGAAAGGGCGATCCATTTCAGGTATGCATTGATGAAAATATCAATGCCGCCATCCATCACTGCATCCACATTACCGGTTTCTTCGTTGGTACGGTGATCCTTGACCATGGTATATGGCTGCATAACATAGGAACGGATCTGATTGCCCCATCCAATATCGGTTACTTCTCCACGGATACCGGAAAGCTTGGCTTCTGCTTCCTGCTGCTTCAGCAGATAAAGCTTGGCCTTCAGCATCTGCATAGCCTTGTCTTTATTCATGTGCTGGGAACGCTCGTTCTGGCACTGTACCACGATCCCGGTAGGGAAGTGGGTGATACGGATCGCAGAGGAAGTCTTGTTGATATGCTGTCCACCGGCGCCGCTGCTTCGGTAGGTATCAATACGGATATCCTCATCGTTGATCTCCACATCCAGATCCTTCTCTATATCCGGCATAACATCACAGGATACAAAGGATGTCTGTCGTTTGCCTGCAGCATTAAACGGAGAAATACGTACCAGACGGTGCACGCCCTTTTCGGATTTCAGAAGTCCGTATGCATTCTCCCCATTGACCTGGAAAGTAACAGACTTGATACCGGCTTCATCTCCGTCAAGATAATCCAGTACTTCCACAGAAAATCCTTTCCTGTCTGCCCATCGGGTATACATACGGTACAGCATGCTGCACCAGTCACAGGCTTCTGTGCCACCGGCTCCTGCATTCAGCTTGATAATGGCATTCTCGCTGTCATATTCGCCGGAAAGCAGTGTTTTGATACGGATATTGTCAAAATCTGTGCGGAACTCATCCAGCATCTCCTGAATCTCCGGAATGATCGCCGGATCATTCTCCTCATAACCCATCTCGATCATGGTCTCCATATCTTCCATCTGGGATACCAGGTGCTGATATGTCTCCATGTCATCCTTCATGCTTTTTAATTCTTTCATTTTCTGCTGGGACTTCTCTGCGTCATCCCAGAAGTCGGGAGCTTCCATCTCCCTTTCTAATTCTTCGACCTTCTGCTCTTTGTTAGCCAGGTCAAAGTGAATCCCTCACTTCCACTAATGGTTCTGTATACGTTGCAAGAATGCTCTTGAACTGGTCTAATTCAACCACAGCTTCACCTTCTTTCTTATATTTGTGTGGAAACAGGCTTACTGCCTTTGTTTCCAGGCTGTCTTATACTTTAGCATATCCCCGGCAAAAAAACAACTGCATTGGAATTGCATTTTGTAGTTCGCATAGACAGATAAAGTAAAATATCATTTGGCAAATTTTATAATTATTTTACAGGTTCTATCCAAGGATCGTGCCACCGCCTACTACAACATCTTCGTCATAAAGTACAACTGCCTGACCTCCTGTCACTGCACGTACCGGCTCTTCAAATACTACCTTTACCGTGCCGTCCGGCAGTGCCTGGGCCATAGCCGGTGCTTCCTTTGCACGGTAACGTGTCTTGGCTGTTACCTTGATTGGTTCCTTTGGCGGCTCGCAGGAGATCCAGTTAAAGTCCTTAGCCAAAAGCTCTTTTGTATAAAGATCCTTTTCCGGGGACAGTATCACCTGATTTTTGGCCATATCTTTCCTGCGCACATATAAGGGAGCCGGAAGAGCAAGCCCTAAGCCCTTTCTCTGGCCGATGGTATAACGGAGAAGACCTTTATGCTGTCCCAGCACATGTCCCTGCTGGTCTACAAAGTCTCCGCTTTCATACTTTTTCCCTGTGCGTCTTTCAATAAAATCTCCGTAATTCCCATCTGGCACAAAGCAGATATCCTGGCTGTCATGCTTTCTGGCATTTACAAAATGATATTCTTCTGCCAGTTCCCGGACTTTCTCTTTGTCTGCATATTCTCCCAGTGGGAACCTAGTATGGGCCAGCTGATCCTGGGTCATAAAATAAAGCACATAGGACTGGTCCTTTGCCAGATTCCTTGCTTTTTTCAAAAGCCACCGGCCTTTTTCCTCATCATATTCCACCCGTGCATAATGTCCGGTCACAATGGTACCAAAGCCCACTGCCTTTGCCCGGTCATAAAGCTTTGCAAACTTCATGTACCGGTTGCAGTCAATACATGGGTTAGGCGTATCCCCACGCTCATAGGCATCCACAAAGCGGTCGATCACCTGATGGGAAAAGTCTTCTTTAAAATTCATTACGTAAAAACGCATTCCCAGCTGATGTGCTACTATTCTGGCATCTTCCACATCATCCAGTGTACAGCAGGTGTGATTCTTGGACAGTCCCACGTCTTCATTATCGTATAATTTCATGGTTACGCCAATGCACTCATAGCCTGCCTTGCACATCAGCATGGCTGCCACTGAGCTGTCCACACCTCCGCTCATTGCAATAAGGGCATGCCCGGCGGGCACCCCCTTATGATCTTCGTCTGGATTCTGTTCTTCTTCGTTGCTGCCTGTATTATAAAGCTTATGATAATCTGTATTATGAATCTCTTTTTGTATTTCTTCTGTCTGCCATTCACTGGCCTTACCTGTGTCTGTAGATGACATTTACTCCTCCTTTATGGATCCTTATCTATTCGGATGCCGGCAGTAACCACTCACTGCCGCATGATCATCCTTGCTGAATATCACTGCAACGTAATTGATCATTCTTTCTGAAAAGAATACGTCATAACGCTGATTTTGTCAACGTCCCGTAAAGGAGGTAGTTCAAAGGAAGTTCAGGAGAAAAAGCTTTCTGCCACGCGGATGTCTGCAATATACCCTACCGTTCCGGTCATGTAGATGGTGTCATCCTTTCCGATATCGATCTGGATCATTCCTCCTGGCTGGTTCACATTGATCCGACGTTCCATCATCCCCAAACGGTAAGCTGCCATAGCTGCTGCACAGCTGCCAGTACCGGAAGCCTTTGTATATCCACAGCCTCTCTCCCAGATCTCTATTTCCAGATTTCCTTTGTCGATCTGCCTGCAGATCTGCAGATTGATCCTTTCCGGAAATTCATCTGCATTTTCCACATAGGGTCCCAGCTTTTCCACCTTTTCCCGGCTGATCTGATCTGTAAAGATGATACAATGAGGATTCCCCACGGTCAGGCAGGTAGCCTTGTATTCCTGACCATGAAATACAAAGGGCTCATTGATCACTTCCCGGATTTCTCCGGTTACAGGGATTTCCCTGGATATGAAAGAAGCTTTCCCCATTTTTACCCGAAATTCTGTTGCCCTGGCATTCAGGCACTCTACTTCCATTGTTCCGGCCTCTGTTTCTATGGAAAATTTATTTCCATGCACATAGCCCTGATCCATCAGATATTTTGCAAAGATCCTTACGCCATTACCGCTGATGGCAGATTCACTGCCGTCTGAGTTAAAGATCCTCACACCCATTTTCCCGTTAATTTCTACAGGACCGTACAGGATCCCGTCTGCCCCCAGGCCAAAGCCTCTCTGACATAAGACAGCGATCTTTTTTCCCTGAAGCTGCACTTTATTCTTTTTTGCGTCCAAAACAAGATAATCGTTACCAAGTCCCTGATATTTTGTCATAACAATACTGTCTGTCATAAGCCTGCTCCTTTTCCCCATTCAAGAATGCCTCGGCATTCTTGCTGCGAGGTGCGCGTCATGCAATTGCATGACATACTTCTACTGCGCACCTCTGCAATCCTGGTACCTATAGTATATTTGTTTATTTTCGCATTGTATATAGAATATAATGCCATACATATTGCAAAAAATGCTTTCAATGTATAAAATAATGTTGTGAGGATAATGTTGTGAGCAAATGTCTTTAGGATACCAAATAGGCTTGACATACGGAGGTGTATTTATGTTTTATGACCAGGAGCCAACAGAAAAAACAGGATATCTGGACCAGTCATTCCGGCTTTTCCATATCCGGGACCAGCAAGACCGGATCTTTCCCTTTCATTATCATGACTTCCACAAAGTAGTGATTCTTTTATCCGGAAAAGTTACCTATCATATTGAGGGAAAAGCCTATCATCTGAAGCCCTGGGATATCCTTCTGGTTAATCAGCATGCGATCCACAAGCCGGAAATCCTGCCTTCTCTTCCATATGAACGTTTTGTGCTGTGGATCAGGGATGACCTGGAAAAAGAATCACTGACCCAATGTTTCCAGAAGGCCAGTGACCGAAGTTTTAACCTGATTCGTTTAAAAAGCAGGATGCAGGAAAAGCTGAAAGAAATTCTTTTTGAACTGGAGGCCTCCATGAAAAGTACTCAATTCGGCAATGACATATTAAGCGATGCTCTTTTTTCCCAGTTTATGGTGTACCTGAACCGGATCTTTCTGGAAAAGCAATATATTTTTGATCAAAAATCCTATACCTGCGACCAGCAGATCCAGGAGCTGCTTCAATATATCAACCACAATCTGACTGCTGATCTTTCAGTGGATGTGCTTGCAGAAAAGTACTACCTTAGCAAATACCATATGATGCGAAAATTCAAATCTGAAACAGGCTATACTCTGCACAGTTATATTAACAGCAAACGTCTTCTTCTGGCCCGTGATCTGATCAGTGAAGGCATGCCTGTGATCAAAGCAGCCGCACAAAGCGGTTTTTCCGATTACACCACCTTCTCCAGAGCCTATAAAAAAATGTTTAATAAATGCCCCTCAGCTCTTTAGAGCCTGAGGGGCATTTGCATCACATATTATGATTTTGGTGTCAAAACACCACAATCATGATTACACGTTGGCTGCTTTTCTTCCACAGCACTGTTTGTATTTCTTTCCGCTTCCACATGGACACGGATCGTTAGGATATACCTTGATCTCCTTACGCTGTACAGGCTTTCTCACACTGGTATCGTCTTTGTTGGTGCCAGTTACCTTTGCAACCTGCTCACGCTCGATCTTCTGCTCTACATGTACATGATACAGCATCCGTACAGTATCTTCCTGAATGGATGTGATCATGTTATTGAACATGTCAAACGCAGCCATCTTGTACTCAACAACCGGATCTCTCTGGCCATAGGCTGTCAGTCCGATACCCTGGCGAAGGATCTCCATATCATCAATGTGATCCATCCATTTGCTGTCAATGCTCTTAAGAAGGATCACTCGCTCCAGCTCACGCAGCTGCTCCGGCTCCGGGAACTCAGCCTCTTTTTCTTCATAAAGCTTTACAGCTTCTTCCTTTACAAAGTGCTTGATCTCATTCTTTCTCTTGCCTTTGATCACCTCTTTGGTAAGAGGCTCAATAGGAATGATCTGAAGAAGAACAGAATTAAACTCTTCCAGATCCCACTCTTCTGAGTCCACATCATCTGTAAAGCACATATCCACTGTATTGTCTACAATGTCTGTGATCATCTTATAGATGGCATCACGCATATTCTCACCATCCAGAACCTGACGGCGCTCTTTGTAAATGATCTCACGCTGTTCATTATTAACAGCATCATAATCAAGAAGATTCTTACGGATACCAAAGTTATTGAACTCGATCTTCTCCTGTGCCTTCTCAATGGCATTGGAAAGCATCTTGTGTTCGATCTGTTCATTCTCAGCCACACCAAGAGATGTGAATACTTTCATCAAACGTTCGGAACCGAAGAGACGCATCAGGTCATCTTCCAGGGAAATGTAGAAACGGGATTCTCCCGGATCTCCCTGACGTCCGGAACGTCCACGAAGCTGATTATCGATACGTCTGGACTCATGTCGCTCTGTACCGATGATCTTCAGTCCGCCGGCCTCTCTTGCCACATCATCAAGCTTAATATCTGTACCACGACCTGCCATGTTGGTAGCAATGGTAACTGCACCTGCCTGTCCGGCCTGTGCTACGATCTCAGCCTCCAGCTCATGGAACTTGGCATTCAGAACATTGTGCTGGATGCCTTCCCTGCGGAGCATACGGCTGATCAGCTCGGAAGTCTCAATAGTGATCGTACCAACCAGTACCGGCTGCTGCTTTGCATGTGCTTCTTTGACTGCTTCCACAACTGCGTTAAACTTCTCTTTCTTGGTCATGTACACAGCATCATCCAGATCCTTACGCTGTACCGGACGGTTAGTAGGGATCTCTACAACGTCCATTGCGTAAATATCACGGAACTCTTTTTCTTCGGTAAGGGCTGTACCGGTCATACCGCCCTTCTTATCATATTTATTAAAGAAGTTCTGGAATGTGATAGTAGCAAGTGTCTTGCTCTCTCTCTTAACCTTTACATGCTCCTTAGCCTCGATCGCCTGATGCAGACCATCGGAATAACGGCGTCCCGGCATGATACGTCCGGTAAACTCATCAACGATCAGAACCTCATCATCCTTAACCACATAGTCCTGATCCCTGTGCATCAGATTGTGGGCACGAAGTGCAAGGATAATGTTGTGCTGGATCTCCAGATTCTCCGGATCAGCAAGGTTCTCAATATTAAAGAACTTCTCAACCTTCTTAACACCCTGTTCTGTCAGGTTGACGATCTTATCCTTCTCATTTACTACAAAGTCACCTGTCTCGATAACTTCCTCGCCCATGATGGCTGCCATCTTGGTCATCTCATGGCTGGCTTCACCACGCTCCAGCTGCTGTGCCAGAATATCACAGACCTCGTAAAGCTTGGTAGACTTACCGCTCTGGCCGGAAATGATCAAAGGTGTACGTGCCTCATCGATCAATACAGAGTCCACCTCATCAATAATACAGTAATGAAGATCTCTCTGCACAAGCTGCTCTTTATAGATAACCATGTTGTCACGAAGATAATCAAATCCAAGTTCATTATTGGTTACATAAGTGATGTCAGAGCCATATGCAGCACGGCGCTCTTCCGGCTTCATGTCATTCAGTACAACACCTACGGTCAGCCCCAGGAACTCATGTACTTTGCCCATCCACTCAGCATCACGCTTTGCCAGATAGTCATTGACTGTAACGATGTGCACGCCCTTGCCTTCCAGGGCATTCAGATATGCCGGCAGTGTGGATACCAATGTCTTACCTTCACCTGTCTTCATCTCAGCAATACGTCCCTGATGCAGGATAATACCACCGATCAGCTGTACCCTGTAATGCTCCATACCCAGTACACGCTTGGCAGCTTCACGTACAGTGGCAAAAGCCTCCGGCAGAAGATCATCCAGTGTGGCTCCCTCTTCCAGGCGTTTCTTATATTCTCTTGTTTTGTCACGCAGTTCTTCATCTGTTAATTTCTGCATCTCCGGGCGCAGGCTGTCGATCTTGTCCACCAGTGGAAGAATACGTTTTACCTCTCGCTGGCTGTGCGTCCCGAATATTTTTGAAAACATGCTCATGAATCTACTCCTCTTGACAGGTGCAAATAGATGCTCCTGATTATTATTTTCGTTTTGTTATTGCCTTTCATATGTATCCTGTCCCTATTTCTATAAACAGGCGAATGATACACTTATCTATTTTAACACTTTCCTGTACAGAAAACAATAAATTTTTCATAAACTACAGCTACATAAATTATTCATTAACAATTCATTAATTACAGCCATACTATTTTTTTGCAATCAGATGGCTCATTTTTTTGTAAACTACAGCAATATAAAACAGTTCTTGCGTCCGGCAGAGCAGTCAAAAGCATATAGCCGTATCGTACAAAGCAGTATTGGCAAAAACATTGATAAAATCGTACGATAACATTGATTGAATCATGCGAATATGCTATGATTGACACAGAAAATGAAAAGGAGGCTTGCATATGTCAATTACAGCTACTGAACTTAAATCGAATTTAGGGAAATACCTTGATCAAGCTGCAACCGAAGATATTTATATCTCCAAAAACGGCAAAATCATTGCAAAAATTACGTCTCCATATAAAAACAAATTAGATATTGTGAAAGAGCTTTATGGCAGCATTCCCAATACAGTCACTTTAGAAGATGCCCAAAAAGAAAGGCTCAAAAATTTATGAAAGTCCTAATTGATACTTGTGTAGTTGTGGATTTCCGTGAACAACGGCAGCCTTTTGCCGAAAGTGCTTTAAAAGTCTTTATGCTCGCTGGGTCTGGGGAGATTAATGGATATATTACTGCAAAATCTGTTACCGATATTTATTACTTAATTCATCGTATAACTCATAGTGATTCAGTAACAAGAGAAACATTAGAAAAACTTTTTTCTATCGTCGAAATTTTAGATACAACATCTAATGATATCTGTTTGGCATTATCATCAACAATTTCTGATTATGAAGATGCTGTAATGATAGAAACTGGAATCAGAGAAAAAATGGATTGTATTGTGACTCGAAATCTTAAAGACTATAAAAAGGCAAAGTTTACTGTATATTCTCCAGAAGAATTTTGTAGTATAACAAGCCAATAGCAATGGCAGAGAATAAGAACAATTAAGCACCCGGGGAAGGAAAACTCACCCGGGTGCTTTTTCAGAATCTATTATGGTTTAATCCTCTGGTTCAATCAGGCCATAAGTGTTGCCTTTACGCTTGTAGACTACATTTACCTGATCGGTCTCTGCATTACAGAATACAAAGAAATTATGTCCCAGAAGCTCCATCTGCACACATGCATCCTCAGGATACATAGGCTTGATATCAAACTTCTTGGTACGAATGATCTTAACTTCCTCATCCTCTTCATACTCTTTATCAAGGTATGCTTTCTGGAAGCTGTCTGCTGCCTGTTTCTTGTCTGCTATTTTATTCTTGTATTTCCGAAGCTGACGCTCGATCACTTCTTCCACAAGGTCAATGGATACATACATATCATTGCTGACCTGCTCGGAACGAATGATGCTTCCCTTTACAGGAATCGTGACTTCGATCTTCTGTCTTTCTTTTTCAACACTTAAAGTTACGACAACTTCGGTGTCAGGAGTGAAATACCTTTCCAGTTTTCCAAGCTTATCCTCAACTGCAGTCCTAAGCCCTTCTGTGATTGTGATATTTTTACCGCTGATGATGAATTTCATACTTCCATCCCCTTTGCTGTTTGATGGGTATATTATAGCACATTGTTTTCATTTTTAACATCTTTTTCTTAAAATTTCAGAATTTTTTACAAGTTTTACGTTACTTGTCCATTCCGTTCACAGTAATCTTTCAAAAGGAATGCTTCCTCCAAAAAGATCCAATGCACTGCCAATGGTAAAATCCAGATTTCCTTTCCCGGCCTTATCCAATAAATCCAGATCCTGTTGGGAACCGATCCCTCCTGCATAAGTAACCGGTCTCATGTGAAATTCTCCCAAAAGAGCAGCAAGTTCTGTTTCGATCCCACTTGCCTTGCCTTCCACATCCACTGCATGTACAAGAAATTCGTCACAATAAGATCCAAGCCGCTCCATCAGTTCCAGCGTCACAGGAACCTGGGTAAACTTCTGCCACCGATCTGTTACCACATAATATGCATCTGCCTTTTTCCGGCAGCTAAGATCAATGACCAAATGCTCCCTGCCTGCAGCTTTTTCAATTTTTTCCAGGTTTTCCCAGGAAATCTTTCCATCCTTAAAAACATACGAAGTTACGATCACATGGCTGGCCCCGGCCTGCAGATATTCCTGGGCATTATCAGGGTTCACGCCGCCACCGATCTGCAGTCCTCCCGGATATGCCTTAAGTGCAAGCAGTGCCTGCTCCTTTGTAGCTGGAAAATACGGAGAATCCCCACTATTCAGAAGTATCACATGGCCTCCCTTCAGTCCTTTTTCTTTGTACAATTCTGCGTAAAAAGCAGCATCCTGTCCAGAAACAAAGTTCTCTTCCGCCTGATCCTGCACATCCCGAAGGCTTCCCCCTACGATCTGCTTAACTTTCCCATTATGTATATCAATACAAGGTCTGAATCTCATATATTCCTCCTGAATCCCATATATTTCCCATAACCCTTATCTGTTTCTCCTGAATCTCATATATTTCCCATAACCCTTATCTGTTTCTCCTGAATCTCATATATTTCCCATAACCCTTATCTGATTTTCCTGCATCCATCACTTTCCCATTATACACAACTCCCTGCCCATCCACAAGCTGCCAGCCGTAGAGAAAAATATCCGCAGGTTACCTATTATTTCTTTACAATCCATTTTCCACTCCTATTAGATCCCTGTCTTTCGACTAGTCCTTCCTCTCTCAAATCCTTTATAATCTTCTGAATCTGCTTTCTCGATAAATCAAACTCTTCCATAAGTTTAACCTGAGTTATCTCTGGATTTTCTTCCAACTTCTGCAATATATCCAGCTTTCTTTCGGCTCCTTTTTTCGGCTCCTTTTTTTGGCTCCTTTTCGGCTCCTTTTCGGCTCCCTTCTGATTACGTTCTGAGTCTTCATCTTTCAAAAATGCTTCGTGAACAAATAATCTTGAAATAAAATAGCTATGATCCTCATCTGTTTCAAACTCTGGTTTCGGAGACCCATTTGCTTCAAGGGCTCTCAGTATCTTGCCAAATCCAGTATTCCTACCCTCTGTCAAATGCAACTCCTTAAGGATATCTCCAATACGACGATTTCTATATCTCCGATTAGAAACCTTATATCGTTTTAGTCCTTCTTGCGTCACTGAACGATCTGGTCCCGGAAAACTTACGATTTCAATCATATCCTTTTCAATTCTTACCTCTATCGGCTCTCTGATATCGTAGCCTCGATGATAAACAGCATTGGCAAGAGCCTCTTCTAAAGCAGCATACGGATAATTATACACCCAATCTGCCTCTGCCTTATCCGCACTCTTTACAATTTTTTTCGTTACGATGGAATTCTTTATAAACTGTAATGCCTCTCTTAGTTGTTGATGAATCGGTCCTTTAAAAGTATTTTCGATAATATTGTCTCCGCCTAACCCATCCGGGAATTGTACAATATCAATCTGTGTACACGGAAAAAATTTATCTGGTTCCATGCAAAAGAACATTAATCCTACGTTTTTTGGTTTTATATACTCTGGAAGTGTACTGATAATATTCATGTCCCTACATAATTCAGTGAAATCTCCCAATTTTGATTTTTCATACAGCGAACTACCTATCTCTTTAAGATAATTCTGAATTAACGTAATATTCAAATCTTCTAATTCTGCCTGATGATTCACTCTATCATCAAATGGAACTCTATTTGCCAGATTGAATAAATCTTTTTCTTCATCATCTGAAGGTTCTACAGTATTGGAAGCTTTACGAATATAATGTATTCTCTCTTTGTTATCTTTTTCCATTGTCTTTGGTGATGAATACGGTCTGTTATCTCCACCAGGACACCATATAACAATAAAATGCTTGTCTTGATATGTTTCAACACCAATAATCGGTGTATAAGCCGGTCTAAGGAGTTTGCATTTTGCAAATATATTTTTCTGATAAGAATCCAGCTTTTCTGTCGGAACTCCCTTTAATGGAAAAACAGGCCTGCCATTATTTTCCTGTACACCGATAACAATATATCCACCGCCCCAGTTGTCAAGATCATTTGCAAATGCACATATAGATTTCAAAGATGCCGCTGCATCCCAGGTTTCCTTAAATTCAATTCTCGCCCATTCAACTACATCTCCGGACAAGAGAGTTTTAATACTTGTTGGTATTGCCATATGGTCACTTCCTTCCTATATCTTTTTTAAACACTGGCCTGAGGCGCGCACACTTTATCAAAATCAATTTCTTCAACTTGGACAAATGACTATATACTGTCATGATATATTGTGTTATGCAATACTGTTTTTGCACTTCCATACAATGCTGTTTTATAAGCTAATATGCCTTTAAGATATTATTCCTGTCAGTATACCAATCTTCCAAATAATTTTCGCTTTTATCCCCTGTAGATGATTTTTTCCATTCTATCGGATTGGTAAAATAAATCCTTTTTTTCTGAAATCTGGATTATAGCATTTTACAAAATCTGCAAGATCTGCATCTATCATCCACAATTGCTTCCTCATTCGGTATATAAGAGGATTTTAATCTACGTACTCCATATATCTGTGAAAATGAGCGTGGATCATCGTTCGGTGTATACGCAAGAAACTCTCTTTCTGCCTGCTCACCTAGCCCTTTCGTATCTACTAAAAATAAGATGCGTTTCATGTTCCCATATTTGAGCAAACGATATGACGCCGTAATTGCTGTGAATGTCTTTCCCGCTCCTGTTGCCATCTGTACTAATGCCTTCGGACGATTATCTGCAAACGATTTTTCCAGATTATTGATTGCATTAATCTGACATTTTCGAAATCCCTTTACATCTAAAGGTAGAAAATATTTGAAAGAACTCTTTGCATAACGTCCTGACTGGCGGAGATTATTATCGATTACGCAACGCGCTTTTTCTTCCGGTGTCATATCATTCTTCATCTCCCTTATCTACATACTCTATGATATCGCCATAATCGACCTCCAGAACGTTGCATATTTTACCTAAAACAGTAAGTGTTACTTCTTCATTTCGACGAAGCTTTGTCATTGTATTAGGTGCGATTCCTGAGGCTTTTCTTAAGTTTGCTTTACTTATTTTCCTGTCAATTAACAATTTCCATAAACGCTCATATGATACAGCCATGATTGCCTCCTGACATCTGTTTAATGCTTTATACGCTGTTAATAACAAGTATATCATCACATCATATTTTTCGCAAGAACTTGCGATTTTCATCGACACCTACATCTGTTTTTCTTATAGTTCCATGCCTCTGGATTGATTTTTTAACTTTCTGTTGTTTTTCTTGTTTTTTCACTTCCTGCCTGTTCTCTTCCAATCGCTCTTTAATATTCTTTTTCTGTTACTCTACGCTCACTTCTGCATGTTCTGTAGCTGGCACGGCCTGCATGTGAACCCTGCAAAAGGGCAAAAAATATCCTGTTTCTATAGCATTGCAAGGCTTTCGCAGCTATAGAAACAGGATAATTTTTGCCGCCTATACAGTTCTTCATACCAACCGGCCGTGCCAGGAATCTCTTTACATAATCCTCCTACCGGCCTTCCACTGCATTCCCAACCGCATCCCCGGTATCCTCCACAGCATCTCCAACACCATTTCCGATGTCCTTTACTGCATTCCCAAGTTCACCGGATACCGTGCCGTCCCCATTGTTATTCTGATCAATATTTCCATCCTGCTGACCCTCTGTTGTCTGATCCGGTCCATTATCCGTTACATCATCCGGTGCATTATCTGGTGCATTGTCTTCTTTATTCTCCCTCACATTCTCCTCTTTGTTATCCTTTGCGTCATCTATTTTGTCCCTATTTCCATCATCTTCCGTTTTTTTATCCTTATCTTTTTTATCTGCGGCATTATCCTCTGTGGCATTATCTTCGGCAGCTTTGTCATCCGTACTCTTTTTCGTCTCATCTGCTGCCTTACGTCCGTTCTTTGTGCCACATCCTGCCAGCATAGAAAATGTAAAAACAAGCAGTATACTCATCAGAATCATTTTAGCTTTTTTCATTCCACTGATCTCCTTTTTCCTTGGGATTTAACTTGTACTGTGTAACTCTTCAGTGCCCTGGCGGGATACTGCCTGCTGAATCGTTACTGTAATGTTATTTTGTATATTTTTACAAATCCTATACTGGAAAAATAAGGAATATGAAATCAGGTACTATTCCGGATACTATCTTGCAGCTCTTACGATCACTTCTCCGCTGCCAGGATTGTTCCACTGATCCTTCCTGACAACGATCTGTCCGCCTGTAAGCACATAATCAAAGCCTGTGCACAGCCGGTCCGGATTGTCAAAATCTGCTGCAGTATCCAGATTTTCCAGGTGGAACACACATAAATCTGCCGGCATTCCCACCTGAAGGGTCCCACGGTCCATGTGATAAACCTGCGCAGGTCTGGCTGTCATCTTATAGATTGCTTCCTCAATGGTAAATATCTTTTTATCACGCACATAATCCGTCAGCAGCTTTGGAAATGCAGCACATACTCTTGGATGCCTTTTCCCTCCTGCCGGATAAATGGCATCAGAGATCAGATTGGCACGCCTGTCCTTTAAAAATAAAAGCATATCCTCTTCAGAAGCAATGGTATCCAGCATAGTTACCTCACATTTTTCTGCAATCAGGATATCATACAAGGTATCGTAAGGATCCTTCCCCAGCTGCTGCCCGATCCTGGCAATAGACTGACCGGCATAAGGTGCATATTCCGGTGTATGAAGGCTGCTTGCATAAATCCTTTCAAAGCCAGCCAGCTCCACAATATTTTCAAACTCCATAGAAGGAGTCTTCAGCACATGGGTCAGTTCTTTTCGGTAATCCGGATCTGACAGCCTGCGGATGATCGCCTCAGTTCCGCCTTTCTGGCTTTGGGGAGGCAGAAGGTGAACCAGCTGGGTAGAACCTGTAAGATAAGGGTACAGGTCAAAATCCACTTTCACACCCCTTCGCTCTGCCTGATCCAGAAGCTTCAGGATCTTTACCGGAGTCTCTCCCCAGTTCTTCTTACCAATACATTTCATATGGCTTACATGAAGAGGGATCTGAAGTTCTTCTGCAATACAGATCACCTCTTCCAAAGCCGGAAGGATGCCATCTCCCTCATTTCTGATATGGGTAACAATAGGGATCTGTGTTCCTTTTAAGGGTGAAAGCGCCTGCACGGCTCCCTTTTGATCGTATTCAAACTCCGGAGCATAGGCAAGTCCCATGCTTACCCCCAGTACGCCTGCAGCCAGGCATTCTTCCAGCACTGCCCACACCTGATGAAGTTCCTCATTTGTAAGCCGGCCTGGGGCATAGCCCTTCACTCCAGCCCGGATGGTCCCGTTGCCAGATAACATCCCGGTATTCACACTTCTTTTTGTCTTTTTAAGGGCTTTCATATAAGAAGCCATATCCGGCATGCTCTTCACATCTGCGGTTGGCTCTCCGGTAACACTGCTTAAAAAGCTGCTGATATCTTTTGCATATCTTTGTCCTGCAGGTGCTACAGAAAGGCCGCAGTTTCCATTTACAACTGTAGTCAGTCCCTGCCTGTTCAAAAGCCTGTCATCCCCGTTTACAAGGGCTTCCCAGTCACCGTGTCTGTGGATATCAATAAAGCCGGGGGTAATATAGCCCCCGGCAGCATCCAGAATCTGGTCTTTTGGAAAATCTGAAGGGATCTCCACAAAAGGAGCAATCTCCAGGATGATTCCATCTTTTACCACAACGGTTCCCAGGAAAGGCTTTTCCATTTTACCATTTACAATAAAACCGTTTTTGATAATATATTCTGTCATTTAGTCCTCTTTTACATAATTAGCACCAAGCTTTGCCGGCACGTTAAACTGTTTCCTGCATACTGTAAGTACGATCACAAGGATGTATGGAAGTGCGCTGAACAGCTCACTGGGAATGGCTGCATTGCCAAGAGCTTTTACATAAGTTCCCAAAGCGTCGGAAATACCAAAAACAATGCCAAAGATCAAAGCCCCAACCGGATTCCAGTTACCAAGAAAACAGATACCAAATGCGATCCAGCCTCTTCCTCCAATGATCTCTGATGTATACATTCCCACATTACAAAGAGAATAGTAAGCACCTGCCACACCGCCCATGCATCCGGCTACAAGCACGGCCAGGAATCTGGTCCTTGTAACATTAATACCGGCAGCATCTGCAGCCTCTGGATTCTCACCGCAGGATCTCATGGAAAGTCCAAGAGAGGTTCTATAGATCACAAAAAATACGATAGGAACCAGAAGATAGGTAATATATGTAACAATATTCTGTGAAAACAGTACCTGTCCAATCACAGGAATCCTGGACAAAAGAGGAATCCTGATCACTGATAAAGGTGTTACCTTAAGAGGTACTGTCTGAATGCCAAAAATCACACGATAGAAGAAGGTACAGAACCCGGTGATCAAAATGGCGATGGCTGTTCCCATAACGATCTGATGCTGATGCATATACACAGTAGTCACTCCATATAAAGCCGCCACAAGAAGACCACAAATCATAGCAAGAAGAAAGCCTGCCAGCATGCTTCCGCTAAGATAAGCGCCAATAAAGCCGCCCCATGCACCAATAAGGAAAATACCTTCAACAGCAGTAACCATCATACCTGTACGCTCTGCCAGAACTTCTCCCAGTGCTCCAAGGATCAAAGGTGTACTCATGAAAAATGCTCTGGTGATCAAATTAATAAATACCTGCATATCATGCCTCTCCTTTCTGCAGCTTCTGATGTTTCAGTTTCCGGATCTCCAGCTTTCTTCTTACAAAGAAGGACATCAGCACAAACAACATAACAAAGCCAAGCATAACGTCAATAACGCTGGCCGGAGCATCTGTGGAATGCCCCAGTGCTGTACCGCCTACCTGAAGAGTTCCGAAAAGAAGCGCCGCAAAAATAACACCGATGGGGTTTGCACTTGCCATAATGGCGATACCAATACCATAAGATCCAATATCTGACTCAAATCCTGTAAGAAGCATATGCTGCATTCCGTTGATCTCTGTAAAGCCTGCAAGCCCTGCAATGGCACCACTGATAAAAAATGCGGTCATACACATTTTCTTAGGACTGATACCCGACATCCTGGCTGCATCCTGATTCAGTCCTGTTACACGAACTCTGTATCCAAGAGATGTATGATACAGGATAAACCAGATGAAAATGGCTGCTGCAAGAGCGATCACAATCCCAAGTGAAACTGAAGTTCCAGGAATGATCTTAGGAAGCCATGCAGAATTGTCAATATATGCAGTCTTCAGATATTCATGCTTCGGCTCCTGCAGGGCAGTACGGAGAAGAAGCTGCATCACGTACTGTACCACATACGTGGACATCATACTTACCAGAAATTCATTGGCATTAAATTTTGCTTTCAGAAATCCAATGAGAAGCCCAGTCAGTCCACCGCCCAGAATACTTGCCGCAAATGCCAGAAGCAGTACCACTACTCCCGGAAGCTTTGTCTGCAGTGCCAGGGTAGTTGCCACTGCACAAATACATCCCACATAAAACTGCCCCTGTGCACCAATATTATAAAGATTGGCTTTGTAGGTGAATGCAAAAGCAAGGCTGGTAAGGATCAGCGGTGTAGTCTTGATCAGGATATTTCCCATGGTAAACTTATCTGAAAAGGTTTCTGTAAGCATTATCTTCAGGGAATCCACAGGATCCACGCCTAAAAGGGGAAGGAATGCAAAGCTGACGATCAGTCCAAGTACAATGGCCAGCACCGTCCATAAAAGGAAATCCTTTATTTTTCCGTTCTGTTTCATGCCTCTTCCTCCTTATCCGGCTGATAACCTGCCATCAGAAGACCGATCTTCTCTGTGGTAAGCTCACCATTTTTGTAAATGCCCATGATCCTGCCCTTATACATAACTGCGATCCTGTCAGACAGTGCAAATATCTCAGACAGTTCTGTAGAAACAAGGATCACGGACTTGCCGCTGTTTTTCTCTCCCAGAATAGTTTTATGTACATAATTGATGGCGCCCAGATCAAGGCCTCTGGTTGGCTGGTCAAAGATCACCAGGCTTTTCCCCATATCTGCTTCTCTGGCCACAACTACCTTCTGCTGATTACCGCCGGAAAGACTGCCTACAGTTACATTGCAGTCAGGAGCCTTAATCTTGTATTCTTTGATCTGACGTTCTGTATACTGGCGCAGTTTTTTCCAGTTAATGATCCCATGGCTTACCCAGTTTTTCAGATAACTGGCTTTCAGAAGCATATTCTCTGCCAGGGACATCTCCGCCACCATACCGTAACGGTAACGGTCTGATGCTGTATATCCCATCCCCATGGTGATCCTGTCCTTAACGCTGGTGGCTGTAATGTCCCTGCCGTCCAGAAGGATCTTACCTTGGGTAGGGGTCTCTGCGCCATAAAGTGCTTCACACAGCTCCTGCTGCCCATTATCGGAAACACCGGCAATCCCAAGAATCTCTCCTTCATGGACTGTAAGGTTAATATGATCCAGCACTGGTGCACTATCCTTTTTCTGAATGGTCAGATCTTCCACGATCAGCCGTTTCTTTTTCTTTTCCAGATCATCTCCTCCCGGTGCCTGCAAGGTTTCCAGATCATGACCGATCATCATATGTGCCAGTTCTTTTTCATTGGTATCTTCTCTTTTTACGGTTCCGCAGATCTTACCGTTTCGCATAACCACAATGGTGTCTGACACCTGCATGACTTCTTTCATCTTATGTGTGATAAAGACAACAGAATTGCCTTTTGACACATAATTTTTCACAAAGGTCATCAATGTATCAATCTCCTGTGGAGTAAGAACTGCAGTAGGCTCATCCATGATCAGGATCCTTGCATTCAGATAAAGAGCTTTCAGGATCTCTACCTTCTGCTGGGTGCCTACTGAAAGATTCTTGATATATTCTCCGGCAGGCACATCAAACCCGTACTGCTTTGCCAGTGCCTCTATCTCCTTTTCTTTGGCCTTGATATCCACCCTGCCTTTGCAATTGCCAAGAATGATATTTTCTGTTACCGTATGTGCCGGCACCAGTGAAAAATGCTGCTGGATCATGGAGATCCCCAGTGCCATTGCTTCTTTGGGGGATGCTATTTTGCGTTCCTTTCCATCGATCCATATCTCACCGGAGGTAGCATGATAAAGGCCGTAGAGGATTTTCATGATCGTACTTTTACCTGCCCCGTTCTCCCCAAGAAGAGCCACCACTTCTCCTTTATGGACTGTAATGGAAACGTCATCATTTGCCAGTACCTTGGCAAACCGTTTCGTTATGTGTTTTAACTCAATAACCGCTTCACTCATATCTGCCTCCTGTTCAAGAATGCCTCGGCATTCTTGCTGCGAGGTGCGCGTCATGCAATTGCATGACATACTTCTCCTGCGCACCTCTGCAATCCTGCCGGAGGCTATATCAGCTGGGGGATTGACTCCCAGCTGATGTACCAAAAGGGACTGCTGCACAATCCCACGCAACAGCCCCTTCGGAAGATCTTTTGTAACTGTTCCCGCAGGATACTACCTGCTGAATCATTACGATCTTTTACTTATTTCTCGGAAAAATACTGTGTGAAATCGATCTTTCCGTCTGTGATATCTTTGATTGCCTGATCAACAGCAGCTTTGCACTTATCAGAGCATGCATCTGAATATTTCGCTTCAAATACGCCTTCAGCAACGCCAACTTCCTGTGCACCCTTCAGTTCACCCTTTGCAACACCCTGGATGATCCACGGATATACATTTGCCCAGTTCATCGGAACAGAACCGTATACGCAGCTGCTCTCATCATTCTTATCTGCTGCAAAAGCAACAAACTTGCCTACTTTTTCTTCTGCTGCCTGAACAGCACCGGAAGCACCCTCATTAGAATAGCAGAATACGGTGTCAGCGCCATTGTCCATCATCTGTGCTGCCATGTCCTTTGTTGCGGAAACATCTGTCCAGCTGTTTACGAAAGAACGTGCAGTGGTAAAATCAAGGCCTCTCTCCTCACATACAGACTTGGCTGCTGCATCATAAGTATCCATCAGCTTCACCATAGGAGCATTGGACTCGCCGCCCATGACTGCAAAGTTTCCGTTCTCTGTAGCGTAGCCTGCCATAATACCTGCAAGATAAGATCCCTCATACTCCTTGGGGAATACAGGAACCATATTGTCTGTATCACTGATCTGGCCGTTGATCACTGTATATATGGAGTCCGGATACTGTGGTGCAACTGCTGCACAAGCCTCGTCAAACTGGCTTCCTGCAGACAGGATCAGATCGTATCCTTTCTCACCATACTCAGTAAAGGTGGATTCAAACTCTTCTACCGGAACAGACTCTACAACTTCGATGGATGTGCCCAGCTGTTCATCGCAGGCCTTTGCTCCTGCATTATTGCTGGCATTCCAGCTCTGGTCATCAATGCTTCCCGGAAGGATCAGTACGATCTTCATAGATGCGTAATCCGGCTCATCAGCCATAACCGGTACTGCCGGCACAGCAGCAACTGTCAGTGCTCCACATAATAATGCTGCAACGAATGACTTCTTCATGTTAAATTCCTCCTTTTTCTGACTGTTGTTCATTTGTTAGCTTCAGTATAGCACATTCAAACTGTGAATACAATGTTATTTATGTAAAATAAATAATTTTTTTTTGGTTTATACAATTTTTTTCAGCATTTTACCAGGCATGTTTGATTTCTACATGTCTTTTGTTGTTAAATCGTATAATTTTCTCAAATAAAAAGCGTCTTCTAAAGAAAAAAAAGGAACAAGCCCTCTGTGGACTCGCTCCTTTGCTATCTTCCTGCACATTATAGCAGGTTTGTTTAGGATTGTAAATCCTATTTTGAATTATCCGATCACATCACTCATATCATACTTCCCAGCCGGCTTGCTTGCAAGGAATTTGGCTGCTTCTACAGCACCCTTACCGAATACAGCCTTGGAATATGCAGTGTGCTTAAACTCGATCACTTCGTCCGGTCCTGCAAAGATCACTTCATGATCTCCTACAATGGTACCGCCGCGTACAGCGGAGATGCCGATCTCCTTTGGATCCCTTAACTCTCTGCGCTGGCTGCGGTCGTATACATAATGATACTCTCCGTCCATGGCCTCATTCAGACTGTCCGCAAGAGCAAGAGCAGTACCACTGGGCGCATCAAGCTTCAGATTGTGATGCCTCTCTACGATCTCCATATCAAAACCTGCAGTTGCAAGGATCTTAGCTGCATCCTGGATCAGCTTCAGCAGGGTATTGATCCCAAGAGACATGTTGGCAGAACGAAGAACCGGGATCCTGCCCGATGTTTCTTCCACCTTTGCAAGCTGTGCTTCACTAAGGCCTGTGGTGCAAAGTACCAGTGGCAGACTGCGGCGTACACAGTAGTCCATCAGCTGATCTGCTGCCTTTGGAGAGGAGAAATCGATCAATACATCCGCCGGTGTATCACATGCTTCCATATCTGTAAAAACCGGATAACTGTTATTCCCATTATCTGCAATATCAATGCCTGCAACGATCTGTGCATTAGGATCCTTCTCTACTAAAGAGGAAATTACCTGTCCCATATGTCCATTGCAGCCATGCATAATAATCTTTACCATCTGTAATCCCTTTCTGTCTTATGCAAGCTTAATCCCAAAATCCTTCATTGCTTTTGCAAGACGTGCCTCATTTTCAGGCTCCATTTCGCATAATGGCATACGAGTAGGTCCTACCTGCATGCCCATAAGATTCAGTGCTGTCTTGACAGGGATAGGATTCACCTCACAGAACAGCGCATTGATCAGCGGTATAGCATCCAACTGGATCTTAGCAGCTCCTTTTACATCTCCTTCAAGGAACTTAGCAACCATATCATGAGTCTGCCTTGGTGCTACATTGGATAACACAGAGATCACACCCACTCCGCCAAGTGAAAGGATCGGAAGTACCTGGTCATCATTGCCTGAATAAAGGTCAATACATCCATCTGCCATTGACATCATCTTGGCAATCTGGGACAGATCTCCGCTGGCAGCCTTGATACCAACAATATTCTTAACATTCTTTGCAAGAGAAACAACAGTAGCCGGTGCAAGATTACATCCTGTACGGCTTGGTACATTATAAAGAATGATCGGTGTATCCGGCACTTCATTGGCAATGGCTGTATAATGCCTGATCAGCCCTTTCTGTGTAGCCTTATTGTAATAAGGTGTTACAAGCAGAAGTCCGTCAGCTCCATAGGAAGCAGCCTCCTTGGACAGCATAATGGCAGTCTCTGTACAGTTGGAACCAGTACCTGCGATCACCGGAATACGTCCTGCCACTTTGTCGATAGCAAACTTGATGGTCTTTAAGTGCTCTCCATGTGTCATGGTGGAAGACTCACCTGTTGTCCCACAGATGATCACTGCATCTGTGCCGCCTGCGATCTGCTGTTCTAAAAGTTCTTCCAGCTTATCATAGTTTACCTTTCCATCCTCATACATTGGAGTTACAATTGCAACACCAGCACCCTTAAAAATTGCCATTAATCTTCCTCCTTATCTTCTTTGTATAAACTATGAGAAACACGCTCCGCGAGTTTCTCAAGTTATCGCGGCAGTCGCCAAGGTCTCGTGCAAGCACGGACTTTGGCTCGTTGCTCGCGTAAATCAGGGAATCCTGCATTCATGCAGCTCTTCCCTCCGTCAGATCATTTCTGTTGTCAGAGTGGTTACACTGTCCACATAGGGTCTTAATGAATCCGGCATCATCCTTCCGGTCAGCACTACATGCATAGATTCATTCTTCAGTTTGAGAATGTCTGTGATCATATCCAATGTAGCGATTCCATTGTCCAGAAGCCCCAGGATCTCATCCAGTACAAGGAAATCACATTCCTGGGTGGCAACTACCTTCCTGGAGAAATTCAGTCCATTCAGAATATTGCGTTTCTCCTCTGACTTCTCCTGTTCTGTCAGCTCCTCATAGCAGGTTTCCATTTTCTCGAAGCGAAAAATCTTAATATCCAGTTCATCCAGTTCTTCCAGAAAATCCAGTTCCCGGCGTTCATTTCCCTTCAGGAACTGTATGATGATCACACTTTTGCCCTGAGTGGATGCCCGCAGGCTCTGTCCCATTGCCAGAGTAGTCTTTCCCCGGCCACTTCCACAGTAAACCTCTGTTAATTCTCTTTCCATAATATTTCCTCTCGACGCTGCGTCCAGCTGGATTTCCCTGTCAGAAAAAGCTGCCGGTCAGTGACATTTTGCTGCTGTAAAATACAGGCGCAAACTACGCCATTTTCAAATAATATCCTTATATTACCTCAGTTTCGCCAGAATTGCAAGCCCAGCATGACCGATGATCATTTTACTTAGGCAGCATATCATTCTATGTACTCTAGCTTGCTTACAGATATTTCATAGGCAGTCCGCTTTTCTGTTTCGTTTTCCCCGATGCGCTTCATATATTCCCTGCTCTGTATCCTGCCCCAGATCAGTACATGACCGCCCACTTCAAAGGCAGAAGCGTATCTTGCATTTCTTCCCCAGCAAATACAGGGGATATAATCTGATTTACCATAAGGTCTGTTTACAGCCAGTAAAATATCTGCAATTTCCCTTCCAAGAGGGGTTTTTCTATAAACAGGCGGCTTACAGATATAGCCGTCCAGAAATATCTGATTGACCGGATCAGCCTCATCATCTTCCTCCACAAATCTCAGTTCTCTTACAAAAACAGACAATACCAGCCGATTATGTTTTTCTTCGTGTCGGTTATAGGACCGGAACTGTCCATGGATCTCTATGTATTCCCCCACATAGTCCTGGGTTACATCCACCAGTCTTTCCGAAATCATTACCGGAATCCTGTCCTCTGAATTACTCAATCTTTTCACTAGCAGCTCCATGGTATAAAAACCTTCTCCGAAAACCTGGTGACTGAAGGTAAAACCTGTTGCGATCTTCCCAATGATCCACACCTGATTGTTTTCAATAATTTTATCTGCCATAATGTAGCTCTCCTTCCCTTCACTTTGCGTGTTGCTGCCCTCTTGGGCGGGTCTATATTATGTATGTAGATAAGATCTTTTTTAGAACCAAAAAATCAGGAAAATCAAAAAAATCATTCCAACACCTTGTAATCTGCGAAAAATGTGGTAAACTGAAAAATCGGACAACTTATGAGAATGAAACACATTAATATAGAAAGAATAGAAAGAAAGGAATTCGATTTTATGAAGACCAAACGCGAAGATGTACGCAATGTAGCCATTATTGCCCACGTTGACCATGGGAAAACCACACTTGTGGACCAGCTTTTGAAACAAAGCGGCGTTTTCCGTGCAAATCAGGAAGTTCAGGAGCGTGTCATGGACTCCAATGATATTGAAAGAGAACGTGGTATCACTATCCTCTCTAAGAATACTGCTGTTCATTACAAAGGTGTTAAGATTAATATCATTGACACACCTGGACATGCTGATTTCGGAGGTGAAGTAGAACGTGTGCTTAAGATGGTAGACGGCGTCATCCTCCTGGTTGATGCCTTTGAGGGTGCTATGCCCCAGACCAAATTTGTTTTAAGAAAAGCTCTGGAACTGGATCTGCACGTGATCGTCTGCATCAACAAGATCGACAGACCAGAAGCAAGACCGGATGAAGTTGTTGATGAGGTACTGGAACTGCTCATGGATCTGGGTGCTTCTGATGAGCAGTTGGACTGCCCGTTCCTTTATGCTTCAGCCAAGACAGGTCATGCAGTTTTGGATCTGAAGGACACACCGGAAAACATGGAGCCTTTATTTGAAGCTATTCTGAAATACATCCCTGCACCGGAAGGTGATCCGGATGCAGACACCCAGGTACTGATCAGCACTATTGACTACAATGAATATGTAGGCCGTATCGGCGTAGGTAAGGTTGAAAATGGCTCCATCGCCGTAAATCAGGAGCTTACTCTTTTGAACCACCATGATCCTGACAAGCGCCAGAAGGTAAAAATCAGCAAGCTGTATGAATTTGACGGTCTGAATAAGGTGGAAGTAAAAGAAGCTTCCATTGGTTCTATTGTTGCTATCTCCGGTATTGCACAGATTCATATCGGTGATACCCTGTGCGGTGGTGAGAATCCGGAAGCAATCCCCTTCCAGAAGATTTCTGAGCCTACCATTGCCATGAATTTCCTGGTAAATGACAGTCCTTTAGCCGGACAGGAAGGAAAATATATTACTTCCAGACATCTTCGTGACCGCCTTTACAAAGAGCTGAATACAGATGTGAGCCTGCGTGTAGAGGATACTGAAACCACAGAGTGTTTCAAGGTTTCCGGCCGTGGTGAGCTTCACCTTTCTGTACTGATCGAGAATATGCGTCGTGAAGGTTTTGAGTTTGCAGTGAGCAAGCCGGAGGTTCTGTATCACTATGATGAGCGCGGCAAGAAATTGGAGCCAATGGAGATCGCATATGTAGATGTTCCTGAGGAGTTTTCCGGAACTGTGATCCAGAAGTTAAGCGAGCGTAAAGGAGAACTGCAGGGCATGAGTACTGCCAGTGATGGCTCTGTCCGTCTTGAGTTCCATATCCCTTCCAGAGGTATGATCGGCTTCCGTGGTGATTTCCTCACATCTACCAAGGGAACCGGTGTGATCAATACGGAGTTTGATGGTTATGCGCCTTACAAGGGAGATTTCCCATACAGAAAACAGGGTTCCCTGATCGCATTTGAAGCTGGAGAATCTGTGACTTACGGTCTTTTCGCTGCCCAGGAGCGTGGTACCTTATTTATCGGACCTGGCCAGAAGGTTTACAGCGGTATGGTCATCGGACAAAATGGTAAGGCAGAGGATATTGAACTGAATGTATGTAAGACAAAGCATCTTACCAACACACGTTCCTCTTCCGCTGACGAAGCATTAAAGCTGACTCCACCTAAGATACTCAGTCTGGAGCAGGCAATTGAATTTATTGATACGGATGAGCTTCTGGAGGTAACACCAAAAAGCCTTCGTATCCGCAAAAGGATCCTTGATGCAAGGGATCGTAAAAGAGCTGCCTTTAAGAAAAACTGATTTTACATCCCCAAGGCCTGCCGCGCACCTCGCAACAAGAATGCCGAGGCATTCTTGAATATAAAATACCCTGTGCTTTCCGCATGATCTTTCACGGAAGGTACAGGGTATTTTTTACTTATTCTTTTTCCAGTTCTTCTCTTCGCCGCGCAAGGATCCTTGGAAAGAAATGAAGAAACAGACAGGTAGTCACTGTGGCACTGATCACATCTGCCAGCGGCTCTGAAAGGAAAGCTGCATCTGCAGCGATCACCGCCGGAAAGATCAGAAGCACACCTAAGAATAAAGTTTTACGGAACATAGAGCAGAACAGTGCAAGCCGCACCTGCCCCAAAGCTGTAGATTCATCTACCAAAGGATACTGTACAGCCAACGGTATGATCATGGCTGTAAAAATCCGGATGTATCGTACAGATCTGTTCAGGAGCATTTCATCTCTGGTAAAAAGTGAAACATATAGCGGGGATACAGTAAAGGTTACAATCGTCATCAGTCCGCAAAAAAGCAGACACAGCCCAACAATACACTTCATTGCCTTCTTTACCCGCTCTCCATCCCCGCTTCCGTAATTATAGCTGATCACAGGCTGGCACCCAAGAGTAATTCCGCCCAGAGGCATGGTGATCAGAAGCATATAGCTTTGTACGATGGTGGCACAGGTTACAAGAATATCCCCTTCTTTTCCCCCTCCATAACGCTGAAGCACTGTATTTAATACGATCAGGATCACGCTGTCAAAAGCAATGATCAAAAATGGGGACATCCCGAAAGCAAGGATCCTTTTCACGGTTTTCCAGGAAAATCCTCCCCAGCCAAGACGTACCGGCATCTTTTTGCTGTGCAGGAAAAGAAGTACAGCCACGCAGGATGCCATCTGGGAGATCACGGTAGCAGTCGCAGCCCCTGCCACACCCATGTGGAATACAAAGATGAACACCGGATCCAGGGCAATATTCAGAATTGCACCAAGGATCACTGTTCCCATCCCAAGGCCGGAGAACCCCTGTCCGATCAGATAGCTGTTCATGCCACAGGCCATCAGGGCAAAAAAAGTACCCGCCGTGTAAATGGTCAGGTAGGTATCCGCATATTGAAAAGTGGCATTGCTGGCTCCAAACCAAAGGATCAGCTTTTCCTTTGATAGAAGAAAGACGATGGTAAGAATTGCTGACAGTGCAGTAAGCATCATGAATCCATTATTCATGATCTTTTTTGCTTCTTTTGTATTCCCCTCTCCCATACGCATAGCCATTAAAGGAGATCCTCCCAGGCCCACAAGGGTGCCAAAGGAGGACAATAATGTAACGATCGGAGCGCACACACCTGCTCCGGCCAGGGCCAGGCTGCCCACACCCATTCCAATGTACATACGGTCTACAACGGAATAAAGCACGCTTACCAGCTGGGCAAGCATAGTGGGAAGAGCCAGGCGCAGCACCAGTTCAGGCACAGGATCTTTACCAAGATCGTTTATATGTGCCTTCTTTTTCTTTTTGGTGATCATGGTATCAGGCAATTTCAAACTCCTTCGCCAGCTTTGCAAACTGAGGCAGGGAATTGATAATGGTATCATAAGATACACAGTATGCCAGACGTACATATCCTGGGCAGGCAAAAGAGCTGCCTGGAACCATCAGGATATTGTATTTCTTACCGGCTTCACAAAACTCCTTCTCATCTGCAACCGGTGACTTTACAAAGAGATAAAAAGCACCTTCAGGTTTGATGCACTCAAAGCCCAGATCCTTCAGCCCATTATAAAGAGCCAGTCTGTTCTTGTCATAAGCAGCCACATCTACCTCTGCATCCACACATTTGGCGATCACCTTCTGGATCAGGGATGGTGCATTCACACTGCCGATGGTACGGTTGGCAATGGCTGCTGCAGTGATCATCTCCTGGCTTCCGTCCGCTTCATCCGGAATCACCAGATAGCCAATACGCTCTCCTGGAAGGGAAAGTGACTTGCTGTAGGAATATCCTACAATAGTATTATCATAGTATTTGGTCAGATACGGAACCTGTACTCCATCATAAGCCAGTTCTCTGTATGGCTCATCAGAAATAAGATAGATCACTGTCCCATATTCCTTCTGCTTTGCTTCCATGATGGCAGCCAGCTTCTTGATGGTCTCCTCAGAATAAACAACACCCGTAGGATTATGTGGAGTATTTACGATCACCGCCCTGGTGTTGGGAGTGATCTTCTCTTCAAATTCCTGAAGATTAGGCTGGAAGGTAGCAGTATCCGGTGAGATTTCCACCAGCTTTCCGTCGTAGTTCTTTACATATGCACCATATTCCAGGAAATACGGTGCAAATACGATCACTTCTTCTCCAGGGTTCAGAATAGTCTTAAGGGCTACATTCAGACCGCTGGCAGCGCCAACTGTCATGATCAGATTCTTTGCGGCAAAAGCTGTACCAAAACGGCGGTTCAGGGAATCTGCAATTGCCTGACGCACATCCTCAAAGCCTGCATTGCTCATATAGCCGTGAAGTACAGTAGGCTCTGTATCATTTACCAGTTCAATGATGGCCTGGCGTACACAGTCCGGTGCCGGTACGCTTGGATTGCCAAGGCTGAAATCAAAAACATTCTCTGCACCGTAAATCCCTCTCAAACGGTTTCCTTCTTCAAACATCATACGGATGGCAGAATTGTTTTTAACGTAAGGTTTCATTTTTTCTGCAATCATGGTTAATCTCCTATCAGTGAAATTCCTTTTTTCAATGCTTTTTTATTTAATTCCAGGAACTGCGGCTTAATATTGGCCTCCAGGATCTGCTCCCAGTGGATATGCTCCAGCCCCATTGCACGGATGATGGTTCCCAGAAGGATCATATTGGCAGCCTTTTCATTACCAAGCTCTCCTGCAAGGCGGGTAGCATCGATCACCTTTGCCTTTACATGCTTCTGGATTTCTTCCAGTACATCCTCCGGATATTCCTCTTCTCCTGTGATCACAGACATGGATGGAATCTCTTCGTTATTTACTACAAGTACTCCATCTGGTTTCAGATAATCTAGCGCACGCAGTGCTTCCATCTTCTCGAAGGAAACGATAATATCAGCCTTTCCTTTTTCGATAACCGGAGACATTACCTTTTCTCCATAACGTACCTGCGAAGAAACGCTTCCACCTCTCTGGGACATGCCGTGGATCTCGCTCATTTTTACATCATATCCGGCCTCCATCAGACCTGTTGTGAGAATCTTGCTGGCAAGGATAGTTCCCTGACCACCTACACCTACTAATAAAATGCTTTTTGTCATGGTCACGCCTCCTCCTTTACAATGGCAGCCTTAGGGCATACCTGGGTACAAACATCACAGCCTACACACTGTGCTTTATTGATATGGACTTTCTTTGATTTTCTGTCATAGGACATAGCCGGGCAGCCTGCCTTCAGGCAAAGACGGCAGCCTACGCACTTCTCTTCATCCACTTTGTTCTTTGTAACAAACAGACTGTCAAATTCTGCTTTATCCTCTTTGGAAAATTTCTTTAATGCACATGGCCAGCGGGTAATGATCACGGACGGCTCATCCAGTGCCAGGCATTTATCCAGTGTATCATCTACCTCCTGAAGATTGTTAGGATTGATCACATATACATGCTTCATGCCGATAGCACGCACCAGATTCTCAATACGGATCAGAGTAGTCTCCTCACCTTTGGCTGTATAACCGGTTCCCGGATTATTCTGATGTCCTGTCATTCCTGTGATCCTGTTGTCCAGGATGATATTCACTGTATTGCTCTTATTGTACACTGTGTTGATCAGTGAATTGATACCTGTATGGAAAAATGTGGAATCACCAAGTACGGTAACGACTCTTCTGTTCACGCCTTCCATATTGAAGGCTCTTTGTGCCCCATGTCCAAGGCTGATGCTGGCTCCCATACATACTGTGGAATCCATTGCACTATAGGGCTTTGCAGCTGCCAGTGTATAGCATCCGATATCGCCGCTGATCATAATGTCCTTATGCTTTCCAAGCCGGTAGAAAAGACCTCTGTGAGGACAGCCTGCACAGAAAGAAGGCGCCCTGCCGATCAGCTTGCTGTGGTCAAAATCCATTACCTGATTTTCTTTTCCTGTAATGCAGGCACGGATCACATCTGGTGTCAGCTCTCCATATGATGGAAAAAGCTCTTTACCGATGCAGGCACAGCCCTGCTGCTTTACGAATTCTTCAATATAGGGATCATTCTCTTCCAGAATATAAACCTTATCTACCTTAGAACAGAAATCTTTGATCAGACCTGCAGGCAGAGGATTGGTAAAGCCAAGTTTCAGATAAGAGGCTTCCTCTCCGAATACTTCCTTTGCATAGTAATAGCAGATACCGGAAGCGATCACACCTACACGGGTATCCCCCATCTCCATCCGGTTAAATGGTGTTGTCTCACTGTAAGCAGCAAGCTTCTCCATTCTTTTTTCCAGATTTACACGCAGCTTCCTTGCAATAGCTGGAAGGCAAACGTATTTGGCTGGATTCTTCTCCCATGTCTTAGGCTGCTGCTCTGCCCTGTCTGTCAGCTCAACAATAGATTTGGAATGACAGACACGGGTAGTCATACGGATGATAAATGGGGTATCAAATTCTTCGCCCAGGTCATAGGCTGCTTTCACCATATCAATACATTCCTGGCTGTCGGAAGGCTCCATCATGGCAATCTTGGCTGCTTTGGCATAATTGCGGTTATCCTGCTCATTCTGGGAAGAAAACATCCCAGGCTCATCTGCAGTTACGATCACATTGCCGCCGTTTACCCCCATGTAAGCCCAGGTAAACATAGGGTCTGCTGCCACATTCATGCCCACATGCTTCATAGATACAATACTTCTCAGTCCTGCAACAGATGCTCCAATAGCAGATTCCATGGCTACCTTTTCATTGGGTGCCCACTCTGCATAAATCTCTTTGTATGTAGACAGGTTCTCCAGGATCTCTGTACTTGGTGTTCCCGGATATGCAGATGCATAAGAAACACCTGCCTCATATGCTCCCCTGGCAATGGCCTCATCGCCGGTCATTAATTTCTTCATTTGCTACCTCCTAAATGGTTCTCTTAATACATGATTGTATACCTTGACACCTTATCGTGTCAACGCAAAAAAGTGACAGGTTTCCCTATCACTTTTTTACACTCAGCCGTACCAGTGCACGGTGAAGTTTTGCTTGTGCAAGTTTGTATTCCTGATCAGTCAAACCGTTTTCGGCAAGCTTTTCTTCTGCTTTTTGCTTCGCAACATCTGCTCGGTGGACGTCTATGTCCTCCTTCCATTCCCAGGTGGTTGCCAGAAGACTGCAGCTGCCGTTCATCACAGAGATCATACCGCCGATACATGCGGCAGTCCTTCTGCTGCCATCTGCCATCACCACACTGGCTTCTCCCATGCCAAGGGCAGTGCAGAAATTACAGTGTCTGGCAAGAATGGCAAGATCTCCGGTAATACTGCGGCAGATCACACGTTCTGCCTCTCCTTCAAACAGAAGTCCGTCCGGTGTACCGATCCTTAAAGGAAATGTACTCATAGGCAGCCTCCTTTACTGATTCTGGCTCTTTGCCTTTTCCATTACATCATCAATGGTTCCGGCAAACAGGAAACAGCTTTCAGGGATCTGGTCACATTCCCCGTCAAGAATCATCTTAAAGCCTCGTAATGTTTCTTTCAGCGGAACATACTGTCCCTTCATACCTGTAAACTGCTCTGCCACTGAAAAGCTTTGGGACAGGAATCTCTGCACCTTACGTGCACGGCTTACAGTCAGCTTATCCTCCTCTGACAGTTCATCCATGCCCATGATGGCAATGATATCCTGCAGTTCTTTATATCTTTGCAGCACTCTTTGCACTGCACGTGCGATCTCATAATGCTCGCTGCCTACTACCTCAGGGGAAAGGATACGGCTGGTGGAATCCAGTGGATCCACTGCAGGATAAATACCCTGACTGGCAATATCCCTGGAAAGTACGGTAGTTGCATCCAGATGGGTAAATGTGGTAGCAGGAGCCGGGTCTGTCAGGTCATCTGCCGGTACATAAACTGCCTGTACAGATGTGATAGAGCCCTTTCTTGTAGATGTGATACGTTCCTGAAGAGTACCCATCTCAGTTGCCAGTGTAGGCTGGTATCCTACTGCAGAAGGCATACGTCCCAGAAGCGCAGATACCTCGGAGCCTGCCTGTGTAAATCTGAAAATATTGTCAATAAACAGAAGCACATCCTGATTCTTAACATCACGGAAGTATTCTGCCATGGTAAGTCCGGAAAGACCTACTCTCATACGTGCTCCCGGCGGTTCATTCATCTGCCCATACACCAGGGCAGTCTTGTCAATAACGCCGCTTTCCTTCATCTCATTATAAAGGTCATTCCCCTCACGGGTACGCTCTCCTACGCCTGTAAACACAGACAGTCCGCCATGAGCAGTAGCAACATTATGGATCAATTCCATGATCAGCACAGTCTTCCCCACACCTGCGCCTCCAAACAGACCGATCTTACCACCCTTTGCATAAGGGCAGATCAGGTCAACTACCTTGATACCTGTCTCCAGGATCTCTGTTGCCGGTACCTGCTCTTCATAAGCAGGCGCAGGACGATGGATCGCCCATTTTTCTTTTGTTTCCGGTGCCGGCAGATTGTCTACCGGATCACCAAGCAGGTTAAATACCCTGCCCAGACATTCTTCGCCAACCGGAACTTTAATGGGACTGCCAGTATCCACAGCTTTTGTCCCTCTTACCATTCCATCTGTGGAATTCATGGCAATGCAGCGCACGGTATCATCACCGATCTGCTGTGCCACTTCCGCAGTCAGCTTCACTCCATGATTATCAATCTCAATGGCATTCAGCAGTGCCGGCAACTGGTCATGAGCAAAACGTATGTCCAGTACCGGCCCGATCACCTGCACTACCTCGCCAATGTGTTTATCATTCATCCTATATTTACCTCCAAATTATACGCCTTCCGCACCGCCTACGATCTCTGTGATCTCCTGGGTAATGCTTGCCTGACGGGCTCTGTTGTAATGCAGATTTAGGCTTTCGATCATGTCCTGGGCATTACTGGTGGCTGATTCCATGGCATTTCGTCTGGCAGCCAGTTCACTGGCCAGACTATCACACACAGCCCCGTAGATCAGGCCTGCCAGATATTCAGGCACAATGGCATCAAATACCTGTGCTGCATCCGGCTCATACAGAATCAGATTGCGGACAGGCTCTCTTTCCCCACTGTCTCCTACAAGATCTGTCAAAGGAATGGCCGGGATGGCATCCGGTTTCTGGGCCAGCATGGAAATAAATCTGGTATAGCAAAGATCTATATGTCCAAAGCTTTCCTTTTTGAATTCTTCACAGAGAATATTGGCAATCTCGTAACAGTCTGCCACTGAAATATCTGCGATCTCCCCAAATGCATCTGTCACACAGGGGATCCCTTTTCTCTGGAAATGCTCAACAGCCTTTTTCCCTATGGGAAGGACTGTATATTCCTTTCCATGGCTTTTTTCTTCCAGGCATTTAAACAGATTTGTATTATATCCGCCGGCCAGTCCCCTGTCTCCGGCAATTACCACATAACAGTATTTGCCGCTTTTGGAACCGGCTGCATATACGGATGTAAAATCAGTATTACCTCTGGCGATCTCTTCCAGGGTCTTATGAAGAGCCTGGAAATATGGTCTGCTTACTTCCGCACGTTCTTTTGCCTTACGCAGTTTGGAGGATGCTACAAGCTCCATAGCCTTGGTAATCTGCATGGTGCTTTCCACACTTTTGATACGCAGCTTTACCGCTTTCATATTTGCAGCCATCTAAAATCCTCCTAATCATTTACCAGTTGTCGGCTTTGTATCCAGAAAGCTTTCTGTATACTGTTCCAGAACCTTTTTCAGTTCCTCTTCCGTCTCGCCCTCCAGCTTTCCGGAAGAACGGATCTTTTGCATCACTGCAACTCCCTCTGCATCATTGTCAAGACTGGTAAAAAGTCCTGCCTCGTATTCTTTTACATCTTCCACTGCAACCCGGGACAAAATACCCTTTGTTACAGCATAAAGAACAGCCACCTGCTTCTCAACAGGAACCGGTGCATTACGTCCCTGCTTCAGCACCTCCACAATACGTGCTCCCTGATCCAGACGGGCTTTTGTATCAGCATCCAGGTCAGACCCAAACTGTGCAAAGCTTTGCAGTTCCCTGTATTGGGAATAAACAAGCTTCAGAGTACCGGCAACCTTCTTCATGGCTTTGATCTGTGCGTTGCCCCCAACCCTGGATACAGAAATACCCGGATTGACTGCAGGCATGATACCGGAATGGAACAACTCTGTTTCCAGATAAATCTGTCCATCTGTAATGGAAATAACATTGGTAGGGATATATGCAGATACATCCCCGGCCTGTGTCTCAATAATAGGAAGTGCAGTCATGGAACCGCCTCCATGGGCATCATCCAGCTTCGCTGCACGCTCCAGCAGTCTGGAGTGAAGGTAGAATACATCTCCAGGATATGCCTCACGGCCTGGTGGTCTGCGGATCAGCAGGGAAAGTGCACGGTATGCCACTGCATGCTTGCTCAGGTCATCATAAATGATCAGCACATCCTTGCCTTTGTACATAAAATACTCACCCATGGCACATCCGGAATAAGGTGCGATATACTGAAGAGGACTTGCCTCTGAAGCAGTAGCCGCAACAACAATGGTGTAATCCATGGCTCCATTCTTTGACAATGTTTCCACAAGGGAAGCCACCGTAGATCTTTTCTGTCCGATGGCAACATAGATACAGATCACATCCTCACCTTTCTGGTTGATGATCGTATCTGCGGCAATGGTGGTCTTGCCTGTCTGTCTGTCACCAATGATCAGCTCTCTTTGTCCTCTTCCGATAGGCACCATGGAATCAATGGCCTTGATCCCTGTCTGAAGAGGCTGATTTACACTTTTTCTCTCGCAGATACCTGGTGCAGGACTTTCGATCGCCCTGTACTCCTCTGCTTTTATAGGACCGGCACCGTCAATGGGCTGACCAAGTGCATTGACCACTCGTCCGATCAATGCATCTCCAGCCGGTACTGACACTACCTTACCTGTACGCTTTACTGTCTGGCCTTCTCCGATCCCTGTATCATCGCCGAACAATACGATGGATACGCTGTTTTCTTCCAGATTCTGTGCCATTCCATAGCTTCCGTCCTCAAATTCAAGAAGCTCTCCTGCCATACAGTTCACCAGTCCGCTGGCTCTGGCGATCCCATCACCTACCATAAGGACAGTTCCTGTTTCATTCTGCTGAATAGCATTTTCATAGTATTTAATCTGGCTTCGGATGACCTTGGTTATTTCTTCAGGTTTAAGCTGCATGTTTCCTTCCATCCTTTAAACTATGACTTCATTTAAACTATGATTTTATTTAGACTATGACTTCATTCAATTTCTTTGACATTTCTGACAAACGTCCCTGAACCGTTCCGTCCAGCTGTCTGCCTTCCAGCTCCACACGAAGACCTGCTACCACTTTCGGATCTGTTTTCTGGGTGAGAAGCACCTGCTTGCCGCTGATCTTCTCAAGCTTTGTCTTCAGGGCTGCCATCTGTGTCTCATCAAGAACCACAGCACTGGTAACAAGGGCTTCTGCTATATTGTGATCCTCATTATAGCGCCTTCTGAACTCCTGACAGCAGCCGGAATACTCCCGCATAAGATCGCGCTGGCAGAGCAGCTTCAGGAAATTCACCAGATACCTTTGCGCCTGGCCTCCGAAAGCCTGCTCAAGAAGCTCTTCTCTTTTTTCTCCTGGAATGGAAGGCTCTCCCAGCAGCTTCACATACTCCGGATTCTCTCTGAAAAGCTGACGCACTTCCTCCATCTGCTCCATCAAAACGTCTGTAAGCTGTTCTTCGGCAGCAAGTTCATACAAACTGCTGCCATATAATCTGGCAGTCTGTGTCATGATGCCTCTCCTACATTCGATATAAACTCATCAATAAGCTTTGCGTGATCCTCTTCACTGATCTCACGCTGGATCACTTTCCCGGCGATCTCCATAGCAATACCGCCGATCTCATTCTTTACTTCATTCACTGCCTTCCGTTTCTCCTGAGCAATGTCCTTCTCAGCTTTTGCCTTAATGGCGGCTGCCTGGTCTGCAGCCTCCTTCAGGATCTCCTCGCTCTGGATGGCAGCTGTTTTCTGTGCACTTGTTACGATCTGATTTGCCTTGTCCTTTGCATCCAGCATATTCTGCTCGTATTCCTGCTTCATTGCATCTGCCTCTTCCTTGACCTTCTGGGCATCGGTAATCTGGGCATCTGCCATGGCTCTTCTTTTTTCAAGCATCTCATTGATTGGCTTGAACAGAAAACGCTTGATCAGATACATTTGGATAAAAAGATTGCAGATCTGGGCCACAAATGTCCAAGGCACAATTCCTACAAGTTCCTGTACCTGCATTTTATAACCTCCTGTCCGGTGTTGCTTTTTCGTACCTTATGCAAGGAATTTCATGAAGGTTCCAGGTGCAACGAAGATCAGGAGCAATCCTGTAACGAAACCGTAAATACCTGTAGTCTCTGCAATAGCACATCCAAGAAGCATAGTACCTGTAACATCACCTTTACACTCCGGCTGACGACCAATAGCCTCCAATGCCTTCGCAACTGCATTACCTTCTCCAATACCAGGTCCAATACCTGCGATAAGCGCAAGACCTGCACCGATTGCACAACCTGCTAACGCAATACCTTTTGCTAAAATCTGAAAATCCATAATTCAATCCTCCTGAGTTTTATTATTTCCTGTGTTGACTTCATTTATGGCAATGCCGCTGGCATGCGGCATGTCCGTTTGATTTCTAACCTTCTTCTGCTGCATTGGCAATATACATAACAGTCAGCATACAGAAGATAAATGCCTGCATAAAGCCGGAAAACCAGTCAAAATATACAGACAGGATCGCCGGCACACCTACATCAAGAATAGGAATCTTTGATAAAACCTGTCCCACGATCCCTGGGATCAATCCAAACAACCGGGAGCTTGCCACTGCCAGTGCTGCATACAAAAGTCCGTTAATAACCACACCTGAAAGAATGTTGCCAAAATGACGGCAGGCCATACTGATAGGTGTTGCAAGTTCCGATAATACATTGAAAGGTGTCATCACCGGGATCGGTGTTGTAAAGCCTTTCAGATATCCGCCCACACCATTAGTCTTGATCTTCTGGGATGTGATCATGATAAAAACAACCACTGCCCAGGCTGCTTCTGTGGAAAGATCTGCAGTCGGACTTCTAAGGCCAACCAGACTGATCAGGTTGAACACTACACTTGTAACAAACAACGCTGCTACAAAAGGAATCATCTTCTTAAACTTTTCTCCCATATTTCCGATTACAAACTTGTTGGCAGTCTCCACCAGAAGTTCTGCAACCGCCTGACGCTTGGAGATCTTCTCCACTTTCAGGTCATGGGTGAGCCAGATGCAAAGACCTGTGATCAGGATCATCACCAGCCAGCTTACCAGCAGTGTTTCTGTGATCTGGAATTTCCCAAGAACAGGGAAATCAATGGGAAAGGTGTAAAATATCCTTCCGCCAGTTATATCTATGTCCATCTTCGTCTCTCACCTCCTGTCTTTTTAAGAATGTGCTCTTTTTAAGCATGTGCTCTTTTTAAGCATGCATAGCACGAAACAATCCATACATATCATAAACCGGAGCTGTCTTTCTTTTTTCCAAAAATGCCTGCGATCTTAATGGCTGCTCCTGGAAAAAGCAGAGGAAGAAGTCCTGCTGCAAACTGAAAATATGGTGTTGTAATGGCTACAATACACCATACCAGCTGCAAAAACATTCTCTTGGAGTAGCTGGAACGCATCACTCTCTGGGCAGCGTCCTGATTCTCCAGGGACACGATTCTCTGAACGGTAATCCCCATGGTAAAAAAGTTCAGTACTGCCACAATACCACCGCATAATCCACCCAGGATCACAGTATAATCAAAGGGTACCTTCTCAGGCATCGCCACGTGAAGGATCCCGAATACCACCCACATCAGGATCACTCCTATGGCGGTACCTGCTGCTACTTTTTCAGTCTCTTTTTTTACTGCTGGCTGGATCTTTACTCTTTCATTGCTCATATTCCTGAAATCCTTTCCATCACCTTTCCTGCATCTGCCTTCTTTCTGATCATCTTCTGATTGCTTTGACCATGTGCTGTTTTCCTTCGTCTTTGTATCCTGATTTTCCATTAGCTGTGTTTGTTAAAGGATACCTTCTGTTCCTGATCCTGCTTCTTCTCTTTCTTCATGGTGGTCCGGTAAAACTTGTAAGCTACCGTAAAGGATCCACCCAGACCGAAAAAGAATCCGGGAATATATACCCAGCCGCCCAGACCAAAACTGGATGTAAGCCACCAGCAAAGTCCCAGCATCAAAAGGGTGGGCGTAATCAAAGAAAGGCCGAACTGAGAAACAAGACTCATATTTTTAAAAATATTTGTCAATTCTCTCATATTCCGGCCCCTTTCTTACGCATTTTTAGATATTTATCACAATATTTAGCTTATCACAATCCCTGAAAAATAACAACTTTTTTTGTTTGTACAAATTCCGTTTACTGTCTCAAATTTGTGCATTTGTCCAGGATTGTCTAATCGCATTTTGGTGTTTTTGGCTTATTTTTTAGTGATTTTTCGGTACTGTTCAAACTTTTCGTCCCATACTTTCGTATCCTGCGGCATATAGTCTGCTATTTCGAATGTGGCACGAAGGATCCTGGCATTTTCTTTCTCATCTGAGATGCAGCCCAGTGACTTCAGCTGTACCATAGCATTGCCAACTGCAGTGGCCTCAATAGGACCTGCAACCACCTTCTTACCTGTAGCATTTGCAATAAACTGGCAAAACAAACGATCCCGTACTGCACCGCCAAGGAAATGTACTGTATCCATCCTCTTACCTGTAATCGCTTCCAGATCATGGATCGCCTGACGATACTGGAAAGCCAGAGACTCGATCACTGTCCTGTAAAATTCTCCCTGTCCCTTAGGCGGCTCCTGTCCTGTCTTCTCACAGTATTGCCGGATAGCAGTTTCCATATCCACAGGTGCAATAAATAATTCATCGTCCACATCCAGGAAGGCAGTAAAAGGCTTTGCTTTTGCAGCAGCATCCAGAAGGAATCCGTAATCTGTATCCTTCCCTTTTCTTTCCCAGCTTTTACGAAGCTCCTGAACCAGCCACATCCCCATAATAGTATTGACCAGCTTGATCTTCCCATAGGCTGCGCCTTCATTGGAATAATTCTGTTCAAAAACTTCCCTGGTGATCACAGGCTCATCTATGATGGAGCCGATAATGGACCATGTGCCTGAATTAATAAAAATATAGTCTTCTGTTTCTGCAGGAACAGCATGTGCTGCGGAAGCAGAGTCATGCTGTGCAGCAGCGATCAGCGGAACAGGTGCCTGCCCTTCCCGTCCGATCAGCTGAGCAACAACCGGGCTAAGATACCCCTTCACTTCACCGGTCATAAGAACCTTAGGAAATACGGATCTGTCCATACCCAGTTCCTTCAGGATCTTCTCTGACCAGTCCTTCTTCTTCACATCATACATCTGCGTGGTAGCAGCGCTTGTATATTCTATATTCTTCTGCCCTGTAAGCAGAAATCCCAGTACATCCGGGATCATCAGGAAGGTACGTCCATCCCTTGGGATCCTTGGATTTCTCTTCTTCAGGCCCAGCAGCTGGTAAACCGTGTTATACCACATATCCTGAACTCCGGTTTCTTCAAACAGAACGCCTTTCCCGAAAATGTGCTCTGCTTCCTCGATCATCCCGGAAGACTGATCATCCCTGTAATGGAATGGGTTCCCTACCATCTCATCAGCCCCATCCAGCATAGCAAAGTCCACTCCCCAGGTATCCAGTCCGATGGCATCAATACTCTCCAGTTCCTGATTTGCTTTTCTAAGGCCTGTAATAATCTCATGAAAAATATGCAGCACATCTGTATAAAATCTGTCACCTGCGTGAATCCCCTCATTTGGGAATCTGTAAATCTCCTTCATATCAAGCTTCCCATCCTGTAAAGTTACCCCGATCAGTCTGCCGCTTGATGCCCCCAGGTCAATAGCGATCACCGTTTTTGCTCCCATGTCAAATTTTACCTCCCAAGCCCCAATTTATTGTGAATAATCACTAATTTTCTATTATTCTATCATACTTTAGCTGTGCATTCAATCGATTGACTATTTTTTAAAAATTAAAAAACTGTGAAATCTATAGACGTAAATTTGAAAAAGTGTATAATAAAAAAGAAATTTCGGTTACTGTGGATTTTTAGTCCATCATCAATGATATTTACCACCAAAAGGAGACGAAACCAATGAAAAAAATGGCATCTGCTTCTATTGCCATCCTGTCTGTTTCCGCCTTGTTCCTGGCACTGGGCACTCATTCCCTGCAGCCCGTTACTGGCCCTATCAAAGTCAAAGCACAGGACAAAGCCTTAGATTCGGACAGCGAAGAACAGGCTCCACTACTCTCTCAGATCGATACCTCTTCAAAGATTCAACCTGGTGCGAAGATTGCTGTAGTAAGTAAATCCAAAAAAGGCCAGTTCTGGAGCCTTGTACAAAAAGGCATGGAACAGGCTGTATCTGACGTAAATGAAGCATATAATTTTGAAAAAGACGATAAGATCACGATGACCTTTGAAGGTTCCTCTGATGAGACAGATGTGGAGAGCCAGGTAAATACCCTGGATGCTGTTATTGCTGAGAATCCGGACGTGGTATGTGTATCTGCCGGAGACAGCGAATCCTGCCAGGCCCAGTTGGAATCCGCCAGAGAGAACGGGATCCCGGTTGTGACCTTTGACTCTGATGTATCCAGCGAGGACCTTGTTTCTGCCTACTGTGGCACTGACAATCAGAAGCTGGGGGATATCGCAGCAAAGCGTATGGCCCATTACCTGAGCAATCATGGAACAGTAGCAGTTTTTTCTCCACAGGAGAAGACCTTAAGCAGTAAATCCAGAGTAGAAGCTTTCCAGGAGAGTATTGCTGATTATCCTGGTATTGAAGTGGTACAGGTGATCTATTCTGACCAGGTAGATGATATGGAGGCAGCCATTAAGGGCGTACTGGAGATTTATCCTAAGCTGGACGGTATTTTCTGTACGAACGGTGATATTTCTGATCTATGCCTGTCTCTCGTGCAGGACGCAGGCCGTGATTCCATCATTTTTATTGGCACAGATGCCACATCAGCCCAACAGGATGCTATCCGTGATGGTGCTGAGGTGGGCACCCTTTCCCAAAAGCCTTATGAGATTGGATATCAGACCATCCTTGCAGCACTCCAGACTACCACTGAAGATTCATTTTCCAGCAAACAGACCACTCTTTTTGATCCAGCCTGGATTGATACCACCGCTTTGGATGATCCCTATTACGCTGACTACATCTATGAGTAGATCACCAAGGATAGCTGGCTTCTGCAAAGTATATAAGAATTTTGCCCTGTTATAGTGATTTTTTAGAGGGAGAAGCTCTTAAAGGCTTCTCCCTTTGGTTTTACCTTAAAATGCATTTTCTTTCTGCTTCCAGGATATAAGAAAGTAAGACTGCAGGCGCAAAGCCCAAGTGCTGTATCTGTAGTTCCACCATACTTCCGATCCCCTGTAAGCGGCATTCCTGCATGTGCCATTTGCACCCGGATCTGATGATGTCTTCCTGTATCCAGTTTGATTTTTATGAGAAAGCGTTCTGTTTCTTCCTGGATCACCTGATATGAAAGCCTGGCCTTTTTTGCTCCTGGTGTGCCTTCGGCTACAACTGCTGACATATTGGTACGTCCGTCTTTTTTCAGATAATCTTCCAGTATCCCCTCTTCTTTTTCCGGCTTTTCTTTTGTCACTGCCAGATATATTTTTTCCATCTGTCCGCCTGAAATCTGCCTGCTCAGTTCTTTTGCAGCAAAGGGTGTATGTGCAAATACAAGAATCCCTTCTACTGGCTGATCCAGCCTGTGTACAATCCCCAGATAAGGCATTTTGCCAGGTTCTTTCTTATACAGATAATTTTTCAATGCACTTTCCATGTCTGCTGATCCGATCCGTGCATTCTGCACTGCCAGTCCTGCCGGTTTATGGCATACAATAATATTTTTATCTTCATAGAGAATATAGTCTTCAATCTTTCCGCTCCACATGATCGTTCTCCTTAAGTATTTCGCATATGAATAAATATGATGTTTTATTATATCCTTACTTCTTCTTCCTTACAACACCAAAACACAAAACGAGACGGTCACCATTTTCCTATAATATAAAATGATGACCGTCTCAAAAATCTTCGTTATTCAATTTTTCTTCCTCTTTAGATCATTTACAATGTAACTTCTATGGTATATCTCTTAGGATATCTATTGTTTATTGATATGTTCTGTTACGATTGTCTGGATTGAAAGGTTCTCTATTCAGTTTTATTCTTTACGTGTTCTTCTTTGATTTCCTGCTCATAAACGATATGATCTTTATCATTCGGTTTATTTAGAAAGTTTTATAGATTTGGGATTATAACTTCACGGATTATAATCTGTTGATCGTATGTAATCATACTTCTGATGCAAAGCTTCAATTCATATCTAAAATTTATAAAATATGAGTTTTAAAATATTCTGTTTATACCTTAAAATTATAAAATACAAAACTCAAAATATCTTGTTCATATCTTAAAAAAATAAAATATAAAATTCAAAATACTCTGTTCATATTTTAAAATCATAAATATGGATTTCAAAATATCCTGTCTATCTGTCAGCAACTTCCTATGCTATGAAGTGCTCTCCTTATATGGACTGCTGATAGTGGTTATACTTTCATGGATGTTGTTTCTTTACACAACTCCCTGATCTTTGTATCAGTTCTGTGATGGATATTCAATATAAGAAATCGTTTCTATAATAACCTGTGATACATATTAATTCGGGATATGTTCTTCTCCGATTCTCTTTATTACTTACTGCGTATCAGGTCTTTCTTGCAGGAAATACGATCCCCATCACTCTTATATTGATCTGAATACTTACGTTCCCACTGGACTCACCCTGCCTTTCCAAGATTACTTTTTCATCCTTTTCATGTAACATCTATATACTATGAATTGAATGAATGTCTTTGTTTCAGATAACCTTCTCTGTTATCTTTTGTTTTCTCGTCTTCTTTTTGATGAGTTTATATTACCACCGCGGCTTTTATTTGTCAATACTTTTCTGCATTTTCTTTCATGTTTTTCATTTTCTTTCTCATTTCAGTGTTCTTTTTTGTTTATTTATTTGTATTTTTTATATTGTTCAGACAATTCATTTTTTTACTTTGTATTCATTAAAAAGAATATGATCACAATGTGCATCACCAATGTTAGCGGAACTCCTACTGTAAAGTAATCTTTTCGGGTTTTATGCCGAAAAAGATACATTGCCAGCCAAGCACCTATTGAACCTCCTACAAATGAAAGTCCCAGCAATGTGACGATCCTTATTCTGGATCTGTGCTCAATTGCCGCTATTTTATCCATCGCAAAAGCAGCAAAAGTAACAATATTTATCACGATCAGATAAAAGGACAGTATTTTATTTCTTTTAAAGAAATCCCAAAATGAGAACGTAATATGATCTGCCAGATTTCCTTTTACGATCAGCAGCAAAATGATTTGTATAACAAATATGCATGCTACAAAGATTCTGGACATCATATTTTCTTTATGGGATTTTCTATCAAAAATAAGAATGGCCGCTATAATGCCTGCCGACCCTCCTAATAGCGATACAATGGTTAGTAAGGCGTCGATCTGGCCTGTGGCAGTATGGTCATAAAGCAACTTATTAATAAGAAAAACCATCAAACCAACCACATTAATTACAACAAGATAATATTCAAATGCTCCCAATTTCATTTCATTCTCCCCGTCATTAGCTAATAGTAAAAAGACTGCCAGAATTCCTGATGCAGAACCTGGCAGCCATTCTTATCCGGGATTTCTCCCTTTTATTTACGATTGTAATTGATCAGGCACCCCTTCAGGATGATCTCACGTTCATCATCCGTCAATTCTCCTAAAGTCACTTCAAATTTCTGAAGACCGCTCTCTTTTACAACATATCCGGTGATCACATCTGCCTTTTCGGCAACTGCTTTCTGGATACCGGGGAAGAACAGATAATCTCCATTTGCAAATGGCAACTCGCCTTCTTTGATCAGGAAAGGAAGCATTCCCCAGTTGATCAAATTGGAGCGGTAACGCTTGGTAGCATACTCATTGGCAATGTTTGCCCATCCCCCCAGTACCTTCTGACAGGATGCAGCCTGCTCACGGGCAGATCCATCTCCCGGCTTCACAGCAAAGATCGTGCTTCCAACGCCCAGGTTGCCCTTTCCGGCATCTGGAAATTCTTTCTGGATGGTTTCCATCACAGGCTTTAACTCAGGAAGTGCTGTGAGAGGACATTCTCCTGCCTGGATCGCTTTCTGTGCCTTCTGTACCTCTTTGGCACGGCCTACATACGCAGGATCCTTACGGGAAAGCGTAAACTCAGCAAGCCCAAGCGGATTGGATCTGTAGGAAGACGTCTCGCCAGAAGGAATCAACTCATCCGTTGTTGTAACAGGATCATGGATCTCAGAAACAACCTTCAGTACAAGATTCTCTGCAAGAGGTGCCATTTCCGGCCAGTCTTTAATATTCGGTCCAAACTGAATCTCTACAGACGGATCCGCAACACCCTTGCTGTCGAATACACGGTTCTCATAAATTGTCTTATCAAAGAAATATTTCTGGCCTGTATATCCACCGGTATATTCCTCTGCAGATGTAAGGAAGCCTTTATTTGCTGCCGTAGCCGCAATAGATCTGGCATCCATAAGAGCAACAGAAGAAATCTGGCCATTCTGGATCTTAGATCCTTCACGGTTCGGGAAATTCCTGGTAGTGTGACGGATACTGAATGCATTATTTGCAGGTGTGTCACCAGCGCCAAAGCAAGGTCCGCAGAATGCAGTCTTAACAACAGCGCCTGTTTCCAGAAGGCTTGCCAGCACTCCATTTTTGGCAAGTTCCATATAGATTGGCGTACTTGCCGGATAAACACTTAAAGTAAAGGCATCACAACCAATACTGCTGCCCTTCAGGATATCTGCTGCTGCACAGATATTTTCAAATCCACCGCCTGCACATCCAGCAATGATCCCCTGATCTACGTAAAGCCTTCCATCCTTTACTTTATCTCTTAAAGTATACGGAATCTTACCATCAAGGCTTACCAGGGCTTTTTTCTCCACATCTGCCAAAATATCATCCAGATTGGCATTCAATTCATCAATGGTATATGTATTACTCGGATGGAACGGCATAGCGATCATAGGCTTGATCTCTGAAAGATCGATCTCCACACATCCGTCATAGTATGCCACTGCACCTGGCTTCAGTTCTTTATAATCAGACTCTCTGCCATGGATCTCATAAAACTCATGGATCTTCTCATCTGTCTGCCAGATAGAAGAAAGACAGGTAGTCTCGGTGGTCATAACATCTACGCCAATACGGAAGTCTGCACTTAAATTCTGGACGCCAGGTCCTACAAACTCCATAACCTTATTCTTAACATAACCATTGGCAAATACTTTACCAATGATAGCAAGCGCCACATCCTGGGGACCTACTCCCGGACGGGGAGTTCCTTTCAGATAAATAGCAACCACACCTGGCATATTGATATCATATGTCTGGGAAAGCAGCTGTTTTACAAGCTCAGGTCCGCCCTCTCCCATAGCCATGGTTCCAAGTGCTCCATAACGGGTATGACTGTCAGATCCAAGGATCATCTTACCGCAGGCTGCAAGCATCTCTCTTGCAAACTGATGGATAACCGCCTGATGGGGCGGTACATATACACCACCGTATTTCTTGGCACAGGTAAGTCCAAACATATGGTCATCTTCGTTAATGGTGCCTCCTACTGCACAAAGGGAATTATGACAGTTGGTCAGCACATAAGGAACCGGAAATCTTTCAAGTCCTGATGCACGTGCAGTCTGGATGATCCCCACAAAAGTAATATCATGGGAAGTAAGTTTGTCAAATTTGATCTGAAGCTTCTCCATATTACCGGAGGTATTGTGTGCTTCCAGAATTGAGTAAGCAATGGTATTTTTTGCAGCTTCTTCTTTGGAAACCGGAAAATCTGCCTGTCCTGCCGGAATGATGTCATGTCCATTCTGCAGATATACACCTGTATCGTATAATTTCATAATCCCTTTCTCCTCATTTCAGTTTTTTAAACTAGTACATCGAATATTAAGTTTCGATGTACTAGTATAGTGAAACAGTCAATGCTGTTCACCTGATTAAAGCCTATTATAAAATAAAATTTCCCTGACTGCAAGACTTAGGTTAGCAGAGTAAGATGTTACCAAGGCAATGCTGTAAAATAATCATTAACCAATTTATTTTTATGTTGAAACCACTGAAAAAGAGTGATACCCTAATGATTAACGCAAGAATAACCTTATTTGGCGATTTTAGCAGGAGGAACAAAAATGGAGAACCATACCAGAGAACAGCTTCTTAAATTATTAGAAAATAACAGCCGGCTGACCAATGCAGAACTGGCAATCATGCTTGACGTCACACAGGAGCAGATCCATGATGAGATCGCATCCCTTGAAAAAGAGCATATTATCTGTGGTTATCATACACTGATCAACTGGGATAAAGTAAATGACAACGATGTTACAGCTCTTGTAGAGCTTCATGTCACCCCGCAGGGAGGCAATGGCTATCAGCAGCTGGCAGACCGGATCAAACAGTATCCGCAGGTACTTTCTCTTTATCTGATGTCCGGAGCCTACGATTTCCTTGTTATGATAAAAGGAAAAACCCTGAAGGAGATTTCCCTGTTTGTTTCCGGTAAGCTTGCCTCTATTGATGAGGTACAAAGCACAGCCACCCATTTCGCCCTTACCAAATATAAAGAACTGGGCGTTGACTTTAACAGTAAAAAATCTGATGAAAGAATGATAATGACACCATGAATGAATTTCTATCTGAAAAGGTAAAGGCTTTAAAGCCATCTGGAATACGTAAATTTTTTGATATAGTAAAGGAGATCCCTGGAGCCATCTCCCTTGGTGTTGGAGAACCGGATTTTGAAACTCCATATCACATCCGTGAGGCCGGGATCCAGGCATTGCAGGCCGGCAAGACCTTCTATACTTCTAACAGCGGCCTGATGGAGCTTCGTAAAGCAGTTTCTGACTTTACCAAACGACGTACAGGACTTACCTATGATCCTGCATCTGAGATCATGCTTACTGTAGGCGGCAGCGAAGCTATCGACGTAGCTCTCCGTACCATTATTAATCCAGGGGATGAAGTGATTTATATTCAGCCCAGCTACGTTTCTTATCTGCCCTGTATCCTTCTGGCGGATGGTGTTCCGGTTCCAATTGAATTAAAAGCCGAAAATCGTTTCCGCCTTACCCGTGAGGAACTGGAGGCAGCCATCACTCCCAAGACCAAGGCATTGATCCTTTCTTTCCCCAATAACCCTACAGGAGCCATTATGGAAAAAGAGGATCTGGAGGCTATTGTGGATGTGATCAAAGAGCATCACATTCTGGTGATCTCAGACGAGATTTACAGCGAACTTACCTATGGAAAGGAGCATGTATCCATTGCATCCCTTCCCGGCATGAAGGAGTATTCCATTGTGATCAATGGTTTTTCCAAAGGCTTTGCCATGACCGGCTGGCGTCTGGGCTATGCTCTGGGCAATAAGGAGATCCTGAAGCAAATGATCAAGATCCATCAGTATGCCATCATGTGTGCTCCTACCGTAAGCCAGTATGCTGCAATTGAAGCCATGTACAACGGCGATCAGGATGTTATTTACATGCGGGAATCCTACAACCAGAGACGTCGTTTCCTCTATCATGAGCTGCAGCGTCTTGGACTCCCCTGTTTCCTTCCGGAGGGAGCTTTCTATATGTTCCCGGATATCCATGAATTTGGCATGACCAGTGAGGATTTTGCCCTTGACCTTCTGAAGGAAGAAAAGGTAGCCGTTGTTCCAGGCAGTGCTTTCGGCGATTGCGGTGAAGGCTTTATCCGTATTTCTTATGCTTATTCCATTGAGGAGCTGAAAGAAGCTCTTCTCCGCATTGAACGATATCTGAATCGAAAACGCAGCCAGAAGACAGAATCCCCAAAGCAAGTATAGCCCTGGGGCAGATCTGAAGGGGAGGTAAATATATGTTCCGTTTATGGGGGAAAATTTGGAAAGACAACCATATGCTTAAAGACGAAGTGGTATGTGATGACCGTGAAGACACCCGCACACACAAGGTTTTCCACTGTCTTGAACAGCTTTGTTATGATATGGATCTTGGCAATCCCATCTGGCTGGATACTACGGTCCGCCATTTCCAAAAGCATGATAAAGCGCGTTTTTACCAGGATAATTTTATTGAACAAATTGATTTTGACTACCTGGAGATCCAAGTAATTGAAGAAGATTAAATGAATGGAACTCATGATACAAGCCGCATATAACATCATCTTATTTTACTGAATCCAGAAAAAAACGGAGAAGCCCCCACATTCCCGGGAACTTCTCCGTTTTGTCATTATCTTGCCATCTTTGCGTTGTAAGCTTTATTTATAGCACGCTTCTGTTACTTCACACGTACCTTTTTCGGTGAGGAATACGCTCCGTATACCTTACCGCTCTTTGTGCTGATATATGCACGCACTTTCACATAATAGGTTTTCTTGCTGGTAAGCCGCTTAGCAGTTGCTGTTGTAGCTGTACCTTTCTTTACAGTAGCAGCCAGCTTATAGCCGCTTCCCTTTCTTTTTGAAACATAAACCTCATATCCATTGACTCTGGAAATTCTGCCATATTTCACAGTCAGAGATCGTTTGCCGCCTGTTACTCTGGAGATGGCTGCCTTCTTCGGTGCCAGTGTACTTTCGATCACTGCTGCCGGGCCTTTGGCGCTTAAGCTGCCCTGGATAAAGAATGGAATCACCTTGTATCTGTACTTGGTGCCATACTTCAGTTTCTTATCTTTATCCGTATACCGTGTGTTGGTACCGCCGTTTAAGGTTGCACGCAGCACATATTTCTTTTTCGCTTTTTCATAGCGATATACATAGTATCCGGTTGCACCAGGCTGCGGATTCCAGCCAATGGTCAGTTTCTTCTGGGTAGCACTAACCGTTTTGCCTCCGGTTACTTTCTTAAGGTTAGGCTTCACAATGTAGAATTCCACTGTTGCGGATCCTGCAAAGCTTCCCAGACCGCTGATCACTGCAGTTGCCTTTCCAACATTGATATTGCTGGAATAGGATACTGTATAATCCACACCTGCAGTAAGTGTACGTCCCATATAAGTAATATTAAGAGCAGGTGTTACAGCACTTCCTGTGTAATACTGATTGGGAACTGCCGCGATCTGTGCATAGCCAATGGATGTGGTTCCTGATGCCCTTACCACCCGGAAGCCATATTTTGCATAACTGCTGTCAGAGGTAAGCCTTACCTTAATGGTGCTGCCGGAAACCGTAACTGTTCGGTTTCTAAGCTCTGTACCTGTATAAGTACCAACCTTCTTTCCTGTGCCATCCATGATGTAAATGTAATCGAAATCATCCTCTGTCTCGGTATCCGAACTGAAGGTAATGGACACGGAACCGGCACCATCTACATGATAGCTCCAGGTTCTGTCTTCATTGTTTGCATATGGATGATCTGACTGGAACTGGCTAAGATCTGTTACATTCACCATGTTATCTTCCGGAGCTACAACAGTTACCTGGCAAGAAGCAGAAAGACCGCTTTCTGTAGCTGCAGTGATCACTGCAGTTCCTGGATCTCGTCCATAGACCTCACCATCACCATATACGTCAGCCACATCATAATTGCTGGATGTGAAAGTAACACGGTCCGTTGCATCTGACGGATAAATATCATAACTCAGATAATAGCTTTGTCCATCTCTTATGGTAATATTCTGAGTATTCAGGGTAATCCTTTCAGCAGGTACGTAAACCGTTACATTGCAATATGCATGGAAGGTATCTCCTATACTTGCCTCGATCAGTGTTGTTCCTGAAGATATTGCTTTAACAGAAGCAACGCTGTTGTTTTCTCCTGATGTAACCAGCTCTGCCACATCTGTATCATAAATGGTCCAGTCAACTCCCTGCTTTTCTGTTGTATCAAAGGGCAGGAAATTCACACTTAAAACAGCTGAATCATTTTTCTTAAGTTTTAATGCACTTTCACTGATCTGGATACCGGTAAGCGGATTCGTCACTCTTACCTTGCAGGTTCCTTTCACATCGCTCTTTGTGCGGACTGTGATCTCTGCATCTCCCACTGCATTAGCAGTTACTTTTCCATTTTCATCTACAGATACGATCTCCGGATGATCAGAAGTATAAGTAAGGGCTTCTGTTGCATTGGAAGGAGTAAGCAGTACTTCTACCGTGTCCTGAGCTCCCACACCGTCCAGTTCCAGTGTTGGATAGATCATGCGGATATCCGCTACAGGAACATCCTTTACAGTTACACTGCAGGTATCAGAATAAGCTCCGCAGGTCACTTTGATCTGTGCTGTTCCTGCTTTCAGAGCCTCTACTTCGCCTTTTTTACTTACACTGATGATATCTGTCTGCTCTGTTGTATATGTACATTTGTCACTTGCATCTGATGGAGTAACTGCTGCATTTAACTGCTCCACATCTCCAACAGAAAATTCCAGTGTTTCCGGTAAGGATACACCAGTTGCCTTTTTCTCTTTCTTAAAGAGTGCAGTAACCTCCACATCCTTCTCAGGCATGATAAAGGTAGTGCTTGGGCTGTCCTCATCTTCAAAAATTCCATCATTTGCAGTCCAGTGGTCAAACACATAACCATTCTTTGCAGCTGCGATCACATCTATTTCTGTGTCTGAATCATAGTTCTTCTCATTTTCGCTTACAATGGTTCCGCCTTCACCAGCTGTGATCTTAAAGGAGCTTGTTGTGAGCAGGCGCACATTTTCTGATGAATTGCTGAGAAGAGAATATGCATCCTCTTCATTACGTCTTGGAGAATCTGTAGCCAGATACAGGTATGCTGCCTTGGAACCATCCATTGTGGTTCTTGGGAAATAAACAGTCCGTACTTCTCCCGGCTCCAGGGTTCCCATATTTTCCGTGTAAAGCACAGCACCGTCCTTAGCATCTGCCAGGATACGGAAGCCTACGTTTTTAGTTTCCAGACCGCTGTCGTTTACAATCTGCAGGACGATACATTCCTGATTATCCATCATTACATCATCCAGCTGCTCTACATAAAGCACACGATAGCCAAGTTCAAACTCTGCTGCATCCTGGCGTACCCCACTGCCAGCCGCAGACACTTCTATTCTGTAAGTTTCCGGCTCATCATCTACATTCAATTCCGGAACAGGGTAATCGATCTGGATCTGTTTTTCTTCACCAGGCTGGATCACTACGTCTTTATGACCCTGACCAACTTCATAATCTTTCTCTGCACAAATGTAGGAAAGATCAATTCCCTCTGCTGCAAGATTTCCATTGTTCTTTACAGTGACCATCATCGGCAGAGCCTGGTCAGAAGCAACATCGCTGTCCTCAAAATCTACTGACTGGATCTTCAGATCCACAGTTTCTTCTACTGTCTTTTCTTCCAGATCAGAATATTTTGTGGTGCCATTTTCGTCATATTCTGCTCTGTTGTAGGAAAGTACCAGCTTGCCATCCTCATTAAAGGCTCCTGAAAGGCCGGAAATAATACCTGCTCCAAGGTTTCCAAGACAATGTACCTTTCCAAAAGCACCCTTTTCCCAGATACATCCATAGACAGCCTTCTGATTCTGATCCTGATCAGATGAAGCAGTGGCAGTCCACAGGATATAGGTTTTTGTCTGGGAACTGATTACCTGGAAATTCTTTGTAAGATTTTCCGGAAGCTGTGCCGGATCAAACACATAAGAAGCTTTGTCATTTACATTTGCTTTATAAGCAATATTCCCATCCTGATACCAGAACATATACTCTGTTCCATCAAGGCTTCCGGTAATGATGCCGGAGGCTGCACTTCCTTCCTCTGTACCAAGATTTCCTGTTTCACCGGTATTGATCTGAATATAGCCACTCTGTCTTGTTTCATCTACATCTGCAAGGGCCTGTACGCCTTCACCAGAGGTAAAGGTATAGGTAACAACCGGGCCTGAGCCTGATGCAGCTACAGAGATCTGGGAAATATAACGGTTTGATCCAATATCTACCCACTTCAGGGCTCCTGTAGTACCATCAGCCCCGATAGAAGTATAGTATACATAACCTGGCAGTGTAGTCTCAAGCGCCTTGTTTTCAGTATGATACCATGCCACATATGCAACACCGTCTTTCACTGCGATTCCAGGAATGGTATCTGTCACATTATTATCTGTAAGAGGATATGTACGGATCATATCAGAACCGCTGCCATAGTGGATCACAGCTACACAGATCTCAGATGCGTTTGCCATCTGATCTACCGTAGTGGAAGAATCGTCAAAGGCCTTCTTTGTATCCTGCCATGCCACATAGATCACTTTCTTTGCTTCGTCTACTGCAACTGCAGGTGCAAAGTCAGAAGTTCCGTCATCGTCAATAATGGTATATCCTGTTTCTCCTGCTTTCTGATATACCAGCTGGCTGCTGTTGCAGATCTGCTTTGAGGGATCCTCATGGATCCAGAATTTATAATTGGTTCCGCCTGCATTTACAAAAATGGGATTGGAATCCGAGCCTGCAGTAATTCCGTTATCTGTCTCCACACCTTCCTCTGACGCCAGAAGGAAAGGCTGTGCATTCAGTTCATCGTAAATATTCTGATCCTGGCAATATACAGAACGATCCTTCCGATTGCTGTCATATACAGTAACCGTAGCCTCTGCCAGCTTCAAACTCTTCTCAAACTTCCACACTGCAGCTTTCAGGCTGGCAGATGCTGTCAGCTCACAAAGCTGGGTAGACTTTACAAAGTCCGCTGTATACTTAACGGTTCCTCTTCCCTCTGCGCCAAAATTGGCAATCCCCTTGGAACCTACGCCGCCTTCAATTGCTACAGAGATAGAAGGTGCAATGGTTCCGCTGGTCCATTTCGGCAAAAGTCCGTTCAGGTTCAATCCGTTCTGGTTTATAATACTTCCTCTGATCTCTGCTTCGATCTTTCCTTCTCCGCTTACTGAGATGTATGTAGGAACGATCCAGAAGAAATTGGTGGTATGGCTTCCAGAAACAGAACCGCATGCCCTGACGACTATATTGACCATTACCTTTCCGTTATCCAGATATCCTTCTCCATATCCGGCAACATTAAATGTAGTCTTAAAGCTTCCTATATTAAGCTTTGGCTGCTTCTTTCCAAGCTTAAAGTCCTTTGCCTTAGATTCCAGAAGTTCTTTGTTCAGCTTTTCCTTTTCCTTCTGGGTGCTAGGCATAAACTTCAGATTCAGACCAACGCTTACCTTTCCATTGTCATCGGTTTTCACTTCCAGATCCAGCAGATCATTCATACCGAATTTCAGGGCATTTCCCATGAACAAGGCTGCAAGGGAAGATTTTCCCACATTCCCCTCTCCCATGGTCATGAATTTCATCTTGGTAATACCCTTTGCCGAAACTACTGGTTTGGAAACCTTCAGTCCAAACTGGATCTCTTTGGAAGATTTACCATCCTTGGAAACGCATTTTACGTATCTTTTTGACTGGGAAGTAAGCTTCTCGATCACAGTGCCGTTTTTCTTTTCCAGTGTTTTGAATTCAAATACACCGGTTTTATTCTTGGCTACCACAGACTCGTCCTGCATCAGGAAATAGACACAGTCATCCATGTCGGACTCAACATTGATCTTAACGGTCTTTGTCTTCTTGGCTTTTGCGATCTCAGCGCTTGAATCCTCCAGAAATGAAACCGTATCGATCAGAAGGTTCTTGTCTCCCATTGTAACGGACTCAATCTCCGGAGTGGTGTCATTCAGATTTTTCAGGGTAAAGACCATTGATTCTCCGCCCTTAAGTTTCTTGCGGATCACCTTGGTGCGATACTGGTCTTTGGAAATGCTAATATCCACATCTCCGGCAATGCTTTTTATGTCATCAAAAAGAATCTTGCCGTTTTCATCTGTTTTTCCCTGAAGTGTCTGCCCATTCTGTCCTGTAAGAGCAACATCCACATCTTCCAGATATTCTTCTGTACCGGTATCCTTTACCTTGATCAGGAACTGGTTTTTCCCTACTGATTCATTACCTGAGCCTGCTGTAATGGAATTACCTACACTGACTCCATAATAGGTTGAAACTTCCATGGATTTGCCGGCAGCCAGTGTGGTTGGATCAAAGCGGATCGCTACTGCACTGTCTCCCAGACTGCTTCCCTCATATGGATCATAATCCCAGTATTCTCCACGGATGGATGACCAGTTGGTAAAATATACCACATCAGGTCTGCGCTCATTTCCTCTGTAAAGATATCCTGTAGCCAGTGTGGTGGGATCATCCAGACGGTCATATACCTGATAGGACTGAGGGATTGCTGCCCCTGTAAAAGTACGGATCGTGGTCTGGTTTCCTACTCCTGGGATCCTGAAAGGTGCATCGTCATTGTTAGCAAGCATGGTATCCAGCATAATACGGATACCTACATCTACTGCACTTCCGGATACATTGATGGCCTGGTAAGAAATCCTCACTGTATCTGCATAGCTGGCATTTCCGCTTTTTACCAGTTCCAGGGTCTGTATGATCTGTACACCGTTATAGGTCATGCTGGCAATTACTTTATTGCCCACACTGTTTACTGTATCTGCCTCAAAAAAGCGTTCCTGATCTCCTATTTTGATCAGGGTTTCTGATGTATTTGGATTGGGATGTCCATACAGAAGCTTTCTGTTATTGTCAGAATCGTAGTTTGGATTTCCTTCACAGGTTCCCATGGTAAACTTGCCTTCGCTGTTTACTACTGCTTCCAGATAATTATTTCTCAGCCAGCCTTCAGTTCCTGAAGAATGAACCGCCGCAGTCTCCGGATCCACTCCCAGGTACTGTCTTACATAGGCCTTATAGACCTCATACAGATGGATGTTCTCTTCTTTTGAAAGGCTGTCCACATCCACACCCTGACTTTCCAGATATTCTCTGAAAGACAGAAGCGCTTCCGGTTCTTCTGATCCTTCCTCACCGGAATCAGAGAACTCTTCTGCCTCTGTGCTGCCATCCCCAAACAGGGAGTCTGTCTGTGCTGTATCGGATGCATCTGAAAAAGCACTGTCTGTGTCATCAGACATCTGTGGTGGAATCTCCTGTGCGTCCAGCACCTGTTCCTCGTCCACATCCTCTACGGCTTCCTGTGCATCTGAAAATCCTTCAGCTCCCACCTCTGTCACAGCTTCTTCTGCTGCCAGCAGTGAAAGCGGCTGCCCTGCAACCATGGATACAGTCAGTAATGCACATAAAAACTGTTTCAACCTCTTTCTCTTCATCTTCTTTCCCTCGTTTCTGTACATTTGTTATTACTGTACATTTCTTCGCAAAAAATTATATCATGCAGTATAAATACAAACAACACATTTTCCTGTTTTTCATAAGATTTTTCAAGCTTTGATATACTTTTGATATGCTTTTAATCAGCTTTTCATTAGCTTTTCAAATTGTGAAAATGCTGTTCATTCTCCCGAATTCATGTTATACTTTACCATAAACATAAGAGGTGACAGATAATGAACATAGCATTAATTGATGACATGCCCCAGGTACTTACCCATACCAGGAAGCTGATCCAGCAATTTGCTGATTCCAGCAATATAGATTTTTCCATCACCTGCTACTCCAGCAGTGAGGAACTGCTTGCAGATTTTACCCCACATAAATATTCCATACTTTTTATGGATATCTATATGGACGGACTGCCAGGCATTGAAGCTGCCCAGCAGATCCGCAGACAGGATGAAAGCTGCCTGATCGTTTTTTTGACAAGCAGTAGTGACCATCTGCCTCAAGCCTTCCGCTGTCATGCTTTTGACTATCTCCAAAAGCCTGTCACGCAGACGGATATTTCCCGTGTCCTTCAGGATGCCCTGCGTCTGATGCAGACAGATATCCAGTATCTGGAATTCACTCATAACCGCCAGACGGTCCGGATTCCCCATAGTGAGATCATCAGCATCCTTTCTGATGACCACCGTACCGTTGTTACAGACAATAAAGGCGGCCGTTATGATCCGCTGATCAGCTTTTCAAAGCTGACTGCTGATCTTGAGAATGAAAGCCGTTTCAGGCAGATTAACCGGGGAATCCTTGTGAATATGGACTACATTTCCGGTTTTGACAGCAATCTGTGTATCCTTTCCAACGGCCAGAAGCTTCCTGTATCTACACGCAGACTTTCCAGGATCCGTCAGCAATGGGAGGATTATACGTTTGCCTCCATCCGTCACAAGATGGCAGAAAGGAGACTTCATTCATGACTTTACAGTATTTTTTCTCTGACGTTTGCACCTACCTTGCCATTATCCCTGCGGCTATTTTTTGCTTTCTCCCCACCAGGCAATATATGAAATGGTCATCCCGGTCCGTGATCCTTGCATTTTCACTTCTTTTCATCCTGATGGTGCCTGTTGGAGTCTGTTTGGGATTTTTCTTCCATTTGGATGACAATATCACAGTGGGGATTATGATCATCATATTTTTCATCGGTTACAACCGCCTTCTTACTACCCGTTTCAGCCAGAACCTGAATACGTTCTGCCTGTGCATAGCACTGATGGCATTTTGCAGCAATTTTGCCAGAGGCTTTGACGCCCTGCTCCATCCTGATGCACCTGCAAACAGTTTCAGTCTGGAAGCCTGTCTTTTTCAATTCGGATGCAGTATTCTTCTGGTTCTGCTTCTTGGGTGGCCGGTTGCCCATTTTGGAAGCAGGCTGATCCATTCTCTGAAGGCAGATGCCCCCTGGTACGCCATGTCTCTTGTTTCCTGTACATTTTTTATTCTGAATATTTTCATCATTCCCCATAACTACCAGGTACTTTATTCGTATCGTGTATTTACTGTATTCTGGCAGATACTGGTTTGTATGATCTTTATGCTTTGTTTCATTTATTTTGTTTTCTATTTTGTAGCGCAGACAATTCTGACAAATGCAGAGAATTCCCGGAAGCTGCGGCTTATGAGCATGCAGGAATCCCTGTATCAGAGACAGCAGCGATACATAGAGCAGACAGCTGTGCTGCGCCATAATTTCCGTCAGACTGTAGTCACTCTCCAGGGTCTTTTAAATGAACAGGATTACGCTTCTCTTAGTTCTTATCTGGATGAATATATGAAAACCCTGCCTGTAAAGGAAACCAGTGATTTCTGCCAGAATTATGCCTTAAACTCCCTGCTGAATTACTATCAGCAGGCAGCACAGAATCAGCAGATCAAGACACACTGGAAAATCCAGCTTCCTTACAAAATCCCTGTGGGGGATGTGGATCTTTGCACTTTAGTGGGAAATCTTCTGGAAAATGTGATCAAAGGATGTAATACTGTGACAGACAGTCCTAAATACCATGATCTGTCCGTATCTGTAGAAAAGGAAAAGAATCTCTATATTGTTTCCACCAACAACTTTGACGGAAAAATAAACAAAAGAAACGGGCAGTATCTGCCCGTGTATAAACAGGGAGGAAGCGGGATCGGTCTGTCTTCCATCGAGACTATCGCTGAAAAATACCATGGCTTCGCCCGGTTCTCCCATATTGGTACTGAATTTTATATTGATGTGATGATCCCGCTATGGCAGGATCTGCCGCCGCTTCAATAAACCCGGTTTACAGTATCTCCCCTTTGGAAACGGCGTATATTTTGGACTACCTCCTCTACTACCCGGAAACGTGTTTCTTTTGCAGCCCAGGCAATATGAGGTGTGATCAGAAGCCTGGTGCTGTCCTGTATCTTCAGTAGCGGATTCTCCGGATCCATAGGTTCCCTGCAAAGTACATCCAGCGCAGCACCTGCGATCTCATCTGTGGTCAATGCTGTGTACAGATCCTGCTCATTTACCAGGGCTCCTCTTGCCACATTAATAAAGATGGCTGTATTCTTCATCTTTTTAAAAGCATCCAGCGTAAACAGATTTTCAGTATATGCATTTAATGGTGCATGGACAGAAATAAAGTCCGACTTTGCCAGCAGAGTATCAAAATCTGTCTGCTCATATCTGCTGTCATACTTATGTCCTGATGCTGAATAGCACAGCACCTTGCAGCCAAAGGCTTCTGCCAGCTGCGCCACTCTTCTGCCAATAGCGCCTAGCCCAATGATCCCCCAGGTTTTATCCTGCAGTTCACAGAAGCTTTTTCCGAAATGGGAAAAACAGCTTCCTCTTGCATATTCTCCGGATTTAACATACTGATCATAATAGGACAGCTTTTCCAAAATATAGAAAAGCAGTGCAAAGGTATGCTGTGCCACTCCGTTCGTAGAATACCCAGCCACATTGTAGGCAGCGATCCCTTTTGCTTTAAGATAATCCCCATCCAGGTTATTGATCCCTGTAGCAGTAAGGCATACCAGTTTCAGATTCTTTGCCTGTCCAATGGTTGCTTCACAGATAGGTACTTTATTGGCGATCACTACATCTGCATCCTGCACACGCTCAGGCGCCTGCTCACTGGTGCAAGAAGGATAGATCACCACTTCCCCAAACTCTTCAAAAGGAGTAAATACCATATCTTCTCCCAGACTGTCTGCTTCCAATATTACGATCTTCATGTCGTATCTCCTCTCTTCACTGAGACTCATTTGTTACCCGCTGCTTATAAAGGCGGACGTAAGTGCACATCCTATGTATCCTAAATGTAACGATTCAGTCCATAAATTCCCGTATGATCTCACGCATGATCTCTTCCTCCTCCGGAGTAAGCATCTTGCTGAAATGACTGCCGGATGCAGCAGTCTGGCGGATGCTGGCTGTGATCTTGTCCACTACCTGCTCCTTCAGGATAGGATCTGCTTTCTCCTTCGTTGGGATCTCCTCCACCCAAGTACGCATCTGCTCAATATAGTCGGATAATGTGCCCATGACCAGGCTTTCCTTGTAAGAAAAGTCCAGTCCCCACCTTAAAAGCATCAGCACCACAGGTACTGCAGCTCCGATATACAAATAGATCAATGGCATGCCTTTTTCCAGGTCATAAGCAGTTGTCAGATAAAAAGCCAATCCCAGGACTGCTGTTGATAACAGGGAACAATACCATACAAATCGATTCATCCGATGCAGCAGCCTGTCTCTTGTTTTCCATAAATTAAGCCACTTCTCTTTAAGATTTGATAAGCGGCCCGTTTTTCTGATTATTCTTCTGTAAGAAAGATTTGTGGCAAGCATACCTGCAGCGCCCAGGACTCCAAGTCCAGCCATACAATAAAGCAGCAGGTACAGATCCATGATTTTTTTTACCATAAGCTCCTCCTTATATCTTCTTGCTAAAGAAGATTATACCCCGAAACAGGAGCCTGCGGTACATAAATCGTTCGTCAAATTCTATACCTGCCTGACAAATTTCGCATCTGCAATCCTGCCGGAGGCTATATCACTAAGTCTCAGACTTTCTGCAGTTTATTTACCAATTCTTCAAAATGCATAAAATGAGAAGCCTTTACAAGGATGGTGTCTCCTTCTTTTACATAGCTTCCAATCTTACTGAGCAAAGCCTCCCGATCCGGCTCATAGATCACATCCAGAGAAGGATTGTCCTGCTTTGCCTTCTGTGCCATATATCCGGAAAGGCTGCCGCAACAGATCAGAAGGTCGATCCCGCACTTTGCCGCATGGCTTCCCACACCTTCATGAAGGGCGATCTCATCCTCGCCCAGTTCACCCATATCGCCAAGGATTGCCACTTTCCTGCCATCGGCATCCTTTAACACATCCAGTGATGCTTTCATAGACATAGGATTGGCATTATAACAGTCGTCTACGATCAGATATTTCTCTGTGTCGATCATATGGAATCTGCCACTGATCGATTCATAGCTTTCAATGCCCTGACAGATCTGAGGGATGGTCAGTCCATAAATCCTGCCTACAGCAGCTGCTGCCAGTGCATTATAGATCATGTGCTGTCCAGGCATAGGGATCTTTACCGGAAAGCTTTCTTCTCCCATATGGATCCTGCAGGACATCCCTTTCAGTCCCAGGCTTTTCACTTCATCTGCATAAACAGGCAGTCCCTGATCCATGCCGAAAAATACCGGTTTTATGCCATGATATTCCTTCACTGTACACAGCTTGTCATCGTCCCCGTTCAGCACAATATGCCCATCCGGGTTCACATACTGGAAAATCTCTGTTTTTGCCTTTAATACTCCGTCCCGGTTTCCCAGAAACTCCAGATGACAGGTACCAATATTGGTGATCACGCAGGTATCCGGTCTGGCGATCTTTGCAAGACGGGTCATTTCCCCAAAATCGCTAATCCCCATTTCAAGAACTGCGATCTGATCGTCTTCCCGCAGCCGGAATACAGTAAGGGGAAGTCCCAGTTCATTATTAAAGTTCCCCTGGGTTTTCAGGGTTTTATATTTTTCCTTCAGAACAGAAGCGATCATTTCCTTGGTACTTGTCTTGCCTACACTGCCGGTGATTCCCACTACCGGTATCCCCAGCTGCTTAAGATAAAATTCTGCAATATCCTTCACTGCCTGAAGAGAAGACTGCACCTGGATGTAAGGATACTGTGCTCCTTCCAATGGTCTTTCTGATAATGTGGCAAGGGCACCCTTTTCCATAACCTGTGGGATAAACGTATGTCCATCCACCCGCTCACCTGCTATGGGTACAAACAGACCTTCCGGCTGTATCTGCCTGCTGTCTGTGGTAATAGAGGAAACCTGTATGTCTTTTTTATTTTCAGGCCCATGGTAAACACCTCCACAGGCCTTTGCAATATTTGCTAATGTAAGATTCTTCATAAACTTTACCTGTATTTCTTCATGGAGCAACGGATCAGTTCCTCACAAAGCTGTGGATAATCCATGCCCAGAACCTTGGCTTCCTGAGGGATCAGGCTGGTAGGAGTCATCCCCGGAAGTGTATTTGCCTCCAGACAGTACATATCCCCGTTTTCCTTCATAAGAAAATCCAGTCTGCTGTAAGCTTCCAGCTTCAAAGCCTTTGCCGCCTTTACAGCCAGATCCTGCATCTTGTCTGTCAACTCCTGCGAAATATGTGCCGGACAGGTTTCTACAGTAGATCCAGCCTGATATTTATTCTTGTAATCATAAAAGCCCTGGATCGGTGCGATCTCAATAATTGGATACGCCTTTCCGTCTACTACGGATACAGAAAACTCCCGCCCCTTTATGTACTCCTCTACAACTGCTTCGTTTCCGTAAATACTTACTTCTTTTAAAGCTTCTTCATACTCTTTCTGGTCATTTACAATGTAAACGCCTACACTGGAACCACCGCAGCTGGTCTTAACAACCACAGGGAACTCCAGTCCAAGAACTGACAGATCTGTATCAAAGCCATTTTCTCCTGTCAGGGTAGCCCCCTTAGGAGTGGGCACATGATTTGCCAGGAAAAATTCCTTTGTCATACATTTGTCCATGGCAATGGCGCTGCTCAGATAACCGGTACCTGTATATTTGATCCCCATCAGATCAAAAGCCGCCTGTACTTTACCATCCTCCCCGTTAGCCCCGTGAAGTCCCAGAAATGCAATATCAGCTGCCTGACACAATTCCAGTACATTTGGTCCAAAGAAACTGCGTCTTTCGGCTTTCATGGTTTCAATCTGAGGATTAAAGCTCTTCATATATTCTACAGCCTGGTCAACATCGTATTCCTCAGGGAAAGGATCTGCCCAGTCCACATTCTCTGTACCACAAAAAATATCCACCAGAACTGCCTGGTGTCCTTTCTGTCTCAGTGCTTTGCAGATGCCTGTACCTGACATAATGGAAATATCCCGTTCTGTACTGGTTCCGCCTGCCAAAACAACGATCTTCATAATAAGATTCATCTCCTTATATTCATTTCCTTATATTTAATTTCTTATAACCTAATTCCGTATATCCAATTTCTTATATTCATTTTCTTCTATTGATATACCACTACCGGCATGCCGATCTCCACATTGCTGTAAAGAGCTGCTGCCTGGTCATAAGGTAAATTTACACATCCATGAGACCCTTCCAGCTGATAAAGATTACCGCCAAATTCAGTTCTCCATACAGCATCGTGGATCCCTACATTTCCAGAGAAAGGCATCCAGTAAGTGACCTCTGCTGCATAATCCTCTCCTGTGAGTACAGAAGGAGACTTTTTGTTTGCCAGTGCAAAGCATCCGGTAGGTGTAGCACAGCCATCTATATTTGGATTTCCTGTTACTACAGGAGTATCTATGATCGGTTTCCCGTCTTTATAAAATACAAGTCTTTGATTAGTCAGGTCGATCTCCACATAAGTGTAGCCGATATCATTGGCTGCACGGCTCCATCCGGAGTAAGCATAAACCGGCTGCCGCACCTGGGTTTCCCCGCTTTCTACTGCTGCGATCAATGCCTTAGTCTCCGCCTGCTGGTCAATGGCCCATCCATAATCTCCGCCTTCTATTGTAATTTCCCTGTTATCATATGTGAGGAAAGTACGTGTCTTTCCAAATGTATCATATTTGTATCCTAACGCATCCACATATTTTGCTACCAGTGTTTCGTCAAGATACACATCTCCGTTCTGATCTATATTAAACCAATCAGCAATCACGCTTCTGTCTACTGTTTCTGTCCTGTCTGCAAAATCATAGGTAATGATCACATCTGACAGCTGATTCATCTGCTCACAATTACGGATCAGCTGCTCATCTGTGCTATATACTGCCGGCTTCAGATAACAGGCTTCATCCTCCAGATTCACCTGGTTCTGTCCTGTTACCATTGCATTGGCGATCACCTGCTTTACCTTCAAAGGATCCAGGGCATTCCCTGCCACCTCAGGCACGATCTCAAACTTCTCCCCTGTATCCCTGATCTGGGCATCCACAGGCTGGACCACTTTGTCCGGATCCATGCACTTCAGACCGTCTATGGCCTTTGTCATCTTCCCTTCGTCATAGGAAATGTCCTCAGCTACATCATACACCTGATCCTGTCCAAAAGCCAGGAACCATTTATAACGGTTCTGATCTTTGATCAGCTTCTGTACACTTCCAGAAGACTGATAGGAAAGTCCCACGTCCTCTGCTGTGATCCCTTCCTGTCCATTATTCTTCGTACCGATTGCCAGTGCATATGCATGCACTCTTTCTCCAAGAAGGCTCTCTGCCTCCCCTGCTGTCATATAAGAACAATTAAATCCATTTACTGTGGATCCAGGCAGAAAATGGCTGCTGAAATAATATACTCCATAAGCATATGCTCCTACAGTACACAGGAGGAGAATCACGATCAAAACCATCACTATCTTCTTTCCTGCTCCCATTTTCCTGTTTTCTTCTGCCATAAACTGCCTCCGATCCAGTCACAGGGGTCTGTGGCTTTACAGGCCCGCTGTTCTTACATTGCTAATAGTTTTTCCACACTTGCGAGTTTTACACATAAAACAAATACCTGTGCTGCTTTTTCCAGATCTTCCAGTGTAGGGAAGGACGGTGCAATACGGATATTGGAATCTTTCGGATCCTTTCCATATGGATAGGTTGCACCGGCTCCGGTAAGCACAACGCCTGCTTCTTTTGCTTTTGCTACGATTGCCTTTGCACAGCCATCCAGTGAATCAAAGGAAATAAAGTAACCGCCGTGGGGGCTGGTCCACTGACCAATACCAAGACCTCCCAGTTCTTTTTCCAGAGTATCCAGTACCAGTTCAAACTTAGGACGAAGCAGGGCTGCATGCTTTCTCATGTGTGCACGAAGTCCGTCCAGATCCTTAAAGAATTTTACATGACGCAGCTGGTTCAGCTTGTCATGACCAATGGTCTGTATCTGCATATAAGTGCGGAAATCATCCAGGTTAGCCTTAGAAGCTGCTACTGCTGCAATACCTGATCCAGGGAAGCTTACCTTGGATGTGGATGTAAACTTGTAGACCAGATCTGGATTGCCTGCTTTTGCACATTCAGCCAGGATCTCTACCAGGAAATCCTGATTGTCATCATACAGATGGTGGATGCTGTATGCATTATCCCAGTAAATACGGAAATCCGGTGCTGCCGGTTTCAGTCTGGCGAAACGCTCAACTGTTTTCTTTGAATAGGTATATCCCTGTGGGTTAGAGTATTTAGGTACACACCAGATCCCTTTAATTGATGCATCCTTGCTTACCAGCTCCTCTACCATATCCATATCCGGTCCCTGTGGTGTCATAGGAACATTGATCATCTGGATTCCGAAAAACTCTGTGATCTTGAAATGACGGTCATATCCTGGAACAGGACAGAGGAATTTTACTTCATCCAGCTTGCACCATGGTGTATTCCCCATAACACCGTGTGTCATAGAACGTGCAATACTGTCAAACATAACATTCAGGCTTGAGTTACCGTAGATAATGATGTGATCCGGATCCACCTCAGACATTTCTCCAAGAAGTCTTTTGGCTTCCGGAATACCGTCGATCACCCCGTAGTTCCTGCAGTCAACCCCTGTCTCGCATTTCAGGTCATCACCGCTGCCAAGAACATCCATCATTTCCATAGAAAGATCAAGCTGTGCAGCACTTGGCTTTCCTCTGGACATGTCAAGGGCAAGTCCCTGTGCCTTTACCTCTGCAAACTGAGCGTCCAGTTCTTTTTTCAGTGCCTGCAGTTCTTCCTTGTTCATTTCGGTATATTTCTTCATAATTTCCTCCTCTTGCCTGTATTTCAAGGGATTTTACCACTCCCTGTATATCTGTTACATTTTAGTATGCTAAATTATTGGTTGTCAAGCCTTTTCCCCATACAATATTTATATGGAGTATGCACTTTTTTCGTATATTCCAACCATAAGGATCACCTGTATCCCTCTTTTTGCCTTGCACAACCTTCCCTTTTCCACTATACTGTTCTTATAAGGCACACCTGCCATCAAAGGAAATTCAAAAAGAACGAGGTTTTATTTCATGTGGATTGCAGATAACTGGAAAGAATATCAGGTAATAGACACTTCCCGTGGGGAAAAGCTGGAAAAATGGGGGGACTACCTTCTGATCCGTCCGGATCCTCAGGTGATCTGGGACACCCCACGCACAGACAAAGGCTGGAAAAGGCCTAATGCACACTATCACAGAAGCTCCAGAGGCGGTGGAGAATGGGAATTTTTTGATCTGCCGCAGCAATGGGACATTCATTATAAGGAGCTGACCTTCCATCTGAAGCCATTCAGCTTCAAGCACACCGGCCTTTTCCCGGAACAGGCTGCCAACTGGGACTGGTTTGGGGACAAGATCCGTAATGCAGGTCGTCCCATCAAGGTGCTGAATCTTTTCGCCTACACAGGAGGTGCTACCCTTGCAGCAGCTGCTGCAGGAGCCAATGTGACCCATGTAGACGCATCCAAGGGTATGGTTACCTGGGCCAAAGAAAATGCTGTGGCCTCAGGTCTTGGAGACGCCCCCATCCGCTGGCTTGTAGATGACTGTGTAAAGTTTGTAGAGCGTGAGATCCGAAGGGGCAATCATTACGATGCCATTATCATGGATCCTCCCTCTTATGGCCGTGGTCCCAAAGGAGAAGTATGGAAGATCGAGGAAGCGATCCATCCCCTGATCAAGCTGTGTGCTTCCCTTCTTTCTGATCAGCCCCTTTTCTTCCTTGTTAATTCCTACACTACAGGGCTGGCACCGGCTGTACTTACTTATATGCTGTCTACAGAGCTTGGCAGGTTCAATGGCCATGTAGATTCCCAGGAGATCGGACTTCCTGTCAGAAATAACGGTCTGATCCTTCCCTGCGGAGCATCCGGACGGTGGGAGGCAGATTCCCATTAATAACATCTAATAACATCTGTAACAAGGAGAGAGTGTTATGGAACAATTGAATATCAAGCATGAATGTAAGCGCTATGGCTGTGCTGTACTTGCAGCTACTGTTTTTGCCATTAATATCAAAACCTTTGTAAGAGCAGGCGGTCTTTATCCAGGAGGCGTCAGCGGTCTTACCCTTTTGATCCAGAACATTTTTGCCCAGTTTTTAGGGCTTCAGATTCCTTACACTGTGATCAATATCCTACTGAACAGCATTCCTGTTTACGTAGGCTTCCGCTTTATCGGCAAGAAGTTCACCATCAGCTCCTGTTGTGTGATCCTTCTTTCCAGTGTGCTTACAGACCTGATCCCTGCACAGCCTATCACCTATGATTCTCTGCTGATCAGCATTTTCGGAGGGCTTATCAACGGCTTTTCCATCAGCCTTTGTCTGATCGGCAATACCAGCAGCGGCGGCACCGATTTCTTTGCCATTTATTTTTCCGAAAAAAGCGGCAAAGATATCTGGAATTATGTTTTCTGTGCCAATGCCTGCATCCTTGTGGCCGCAGGTATCCTGTTTGGCTGGGACCGTGCACTGTACTCCATTATTTTCCAGTTCACCTCCACCCAGACTATACAGATGCTTCATCAGCGTTACAAGAAGCATACGCTATTCATCGTTACCAGACATCCTGATCTGGTTTACCACGAGATTTCCCAGCTGACCCACCATTCTGCCACCCGTTTTGAGGGGAATGGCTGCTATACCGGTGAGGGGACCAGCCTGCTCTATTCCGTAGTATCCAGAGATGAAGCAAAGCTTCTTGTGAAAAAGGTACACGAAACAGATCCTTCTGCCTTTGTAAATCTGATCAAGACAGACTATATCAACGGACGTTTTTACCATAAGACAGATTATTGAGAAAAGCAGGACTTCTCCTGCTTTTCCATGCATTAAAGAGGATGATTATAATGAATGATGTATCAAGACCTGTACAGGCACAGCGATTTGGGAAATGGTTTCTGATCTGCCTGTCTGTTTTCTTTCTTGGCTTTACAGGCACTGCCTCCGCACAGGCAGCTTCCTATGTAAAGGCTTCCAAAACCCAGGTAAAAACCACCTCCTCCACCAGAAGAGGCTGGGTAAAGCTTGGCAAGCATTATTATTTCTACAATACGAAGGGACGGCTGATGTATGGCCGTATCAAGTACAAGGGCAATTACTATTACAGCTATACCAACGGACGCCGTGCTTCCGGCTGGCTCAAAAAAGGAGGCCGGCGATATTACTGTTCTCCCAGTACAGGGATCATGTTCCGCAACCGCTGGGCTACCAGCAAAGGCAAGCGTTACTGTTTTGACAAAAATGGGGTTGCCATTGCAAAGAAATGGCTTACTTCCAAAGGCAGACGCTATTACTTCCTGGCAGACTCCACCATGGCAAAGGGCTGGCAGAAAATAGGCAATTTCTATTACTATTTTGATAAAACCTCCGGCGTTATGGCCAGGAATCAATGGATTGATGATGCTTATGTTAACAACATCGGTCAAAGGATTGCTACCAGGGAGCCGCAGCCGGACAAGACCTTAAGTTCCTCCCATTATACCTACACAAGCAGCACCCTGAAGATCGATCTTCGCAAAAAATCCATGCATGGGGTTTCTTACTGGGCTGCCAAAATACATATTTCCAGTCCTTCCCAGCTGCGTTCTGCATTATCCTATGGTACTTACGGAGGCACACGCCAGACCACATCCAGTGCTGTATCGTCTAACGGCGGGATCATTGGTGTGAACGGCAGTGCTTTCAGCTACCAGACAGGGAAGCCTTCCCCACTGGGCATGTGCATCAAAAACGGTAAGATCTACGGAGATTACATGACCAGTTACAGTGTAATGGCAGTAAAAAAAGACGGAACCATTTATACCCCTGCCCAGGGACTGATGGGAAAAGACCTGCTGGCAGATGGGGTAAAGGATACCTACAACTTTGGCCCTGTGCTGATCAAAGATGGCAAAGTACAGCCAGCCTGGTCCGAAACAGCCAAATATTATCCAAGAACTGCCATTGGCATGATCTCTCCTTGTAACTACGTGCTTCTTGTTACAAATACCGGTTCCTATACAGGGTTGAATCACTGGGATATGGTTAATATCTTTCTGTCTTATGGCTGCACCTATGCCTACAATCTGGACGGAGGCGGCTCAGCCACTTTATATTACAATGGCAATGTTATGAACAGCCTGATCAGCGATTATCAGCGTCCCTGCGCAGATTTCCTTTACTTTACAAAATAAAACCCACGATATGATTACAGTGTCCCAAAAACGGTGCATCTGTCAGATCCTTTCAAGGATCAATGACAGTGCACCGCTTTTCTTTTATGTTTCTATCAGTTTTCTATTGCAAAAAAATCATTCTGCAGCTTTTGCTTTCTTTTTTCCCAAAGTCTTTTCCCACAGCTGATCTGCTCTTTCTTTCCAGCATTCTGCATACTGACCGCACTTGCCGCACAGATGATCTGCTGTCTCCGGAGACTGCAGGTCTGTGGACTTGGCTCCTGTCTCTTTCACAAGACGAGGAAGGATCTGAGGATTCTCAAGCATTGGGCATGGTCTGAGCATATTTTCATTAAATGGCTGATTATCATGATAAGCCTGGAAGATCGGGCTCTTCAGTGCATCCAGCAGGGATGTATCTTTGATGTTGCAGTTTGAATAATGAATAAATACACATGGCTCCACATCACCGTTTGCATTAATATGCAGATACTGTCTTCCTCCTGCAATACATCCGCCGATATACTCTGCATCGTTCTGGAAATCCAGTGTAAAGATAGACTTTGTACTTCTGAAATCACGGATGCTGTGATACATTTTTTCACGCTGATCCGGAGTAAGAAGCAGCTCCGGTGAAGCATCGTTTCCAACCGGCATATAATGGAAGAACCATGCAAACAAAGCGCCGCAATCAACCAGATGATCAAAATATTCTTCACTGCTTACACTGTCTACATTTGCTCCTGTATAGCAGGTGGATACACCAAAGGGAAGATGTCTGTCTTTCAAAAGCTTCATTGCATGCATAACCTTCTGATAGATACCCTCTCCACGACGTCCGTCATTGGCTTCCTCAGAGCCTTCCAGACTGAATGCAGGAACAAAGTTCTTTACTCTCAGGATCTCATCACAGAATTCCTCGTCAAATAATGTACCGTTGGAAAAAGCAAGGAACTCACAATCCGGATGCATTTCACAGATCTTGATCAGATCTTTCTTACGCACGGTAGGCTCACCGCCTGTATAAATGTACATATAAGTACCAAGCTCTTTACCCTGTCTTACGATAGAATCAATGGTCTCAAGGCTCAGGTTCAGTTTATGTCCATACTCAGCTGCCCAGCATCCGGTACAGTGCAGATTGCAGGCACTGGTAGGATCCAGAAGGATCGCCCATGGTACATTACAGTTATTCTCTGCTGCCACCTCATCCTGTCTTGCACTTCCTTTCAGGCTGGCATTGATGATAAAGTTCTGGAAAAATACCTTTCTTACCTCAGGATCAAGATCATAAATACGCATGATCAGCTGATACCAGTTGCTGTCTTTATCTTTAATTGCATTACGGATGGCATTTCTCTGTCCTACATACCAGTCATCCGGTGAATACTTATCAACCAGAGCCATCAGCTTTGGAATATTGGTTTCAGGATCTTTCTCCAGATAGCTTAAGCCCTGCTTTACTGCGGCGCTGATAGCCGCCTGTTTTACCTTGTCTGTAATCTTCATAATTTCCTCCTTATAGATACATCTTTCTATATTGTATAAATTATTTTACTGATCATACCTGTCCCATTTGCCTTCGATCACTTTCACAGTGTATATGGCTACACCCAGGTTCAAGGCACCTTCCAGCAGGAAGCTGATCCCTGTAAGAACCATGGTCATCTTCGCCCCTCCGTAAGGATCGATCAGCAGGATCATCCCGAAAATCCCAACCAGTATGGCTGCCAGCAGGATCCTCCACCAGAGACTTAAGCCAAAGCGTCTGGCATCAATGGACATCTGTATCCGTACCAGGGCATCCATAAGAACCATAAGCCCAAGCACTGCAAAAATCAGATGCATAATGGTTTCACGCCTTACCAGGATCACGATCCCCACTGCTGCCATCAGTATGCCAAATGCAAAATCAAACTGAAATGCCAGACAGTAAAAATCTTTTGAAAAATAGCCGATCATCTTGATGATCCCATCAGCAATAAACAAAAGACCTATGATGGTGCAGAAAATAACCGCAGAACATCCCGGTTTGCACACAAGAAACAATCCCATGGCACAAAAGATCAGGGAAATTGCTATGTAACCATTTCTGGCTATCTTCAGCATTTTCAGAGAATCCATTTCCTGCTCCTCCTTTCTTATATGGTGATGACATCGTCAAGCGGCATCATCCTTTCATTAAACTAAGTATACCTCAAAAAAAAGAAGATCAAAACAGACAAAAAACGGATTATGTCTAAAAATAAACATAATCCGTTCTTGTTGTTATACGATTTAACAAATGATGCCGGACTGTTAAAAGTCCCAGGCTATAATATAGAAAGTGATGACATTTACCACATTCCATGTTCTTTTAAAATAGCATTCAATCTTCGTGCATACTCAACCAGGTCATATTTCATCCCCTGATCCATCCAGTCCAGAAGCATCCCTACGATCACACATTTTTCGTAATGTATGAGAAGCTTCTTGTCTTTTTCTGGAATCTGTGCAAGATCACTGTCCTTCCCTGCATACTGGGTAATAATGTACTCTGCCAGCTCACGAAGGTGTTTTGCAATGACTTCCTTATCTGCTGACCGATAGATATGAAGGATTGCTTTTTTGTTCTCTCCCAGACGTTCAGCCAGAAGCACAAGCCCTTCCATAAAGCTTCCGATCTCCATCTGGCTGCTCATCACTCTGTCTGCTTCACGCTTCAGTGCGAAGTGCATCACATCCGGAATATCCCGAAAATGGTAATAAAACGTATTTCTGTTGACTCCACAGCGTTCTACAATATCTTTTACTGTTATTTTCGCCAGCGGCTTCTCATTAAGCAGCTCTAAAAGTGTCTGAATGATAATCTCTTTTGTAAAACCCGCCATTATTCTTTCCTGCCTGTTCAAAACTTGTATGCTTCTGCAGTTCCACTACTTTGTCTTTTTGTATTGACTTATTATGCCATAAATCGCCAGCAAAAGCAACCTTTGCGCTGTGGAGAGAATGAGAATACTTACATCTGTAAAAATCCCGTATCGTTACAGATTATTTCAATTTAACAGTTGTTGCTGCCCATTTGCTATAAATCTTTGCCCCATTTGCTGTATTAAAGGTCCTCACACGAATATAAATAGTTTTTCCCTTGCCCAGATTCTTCTGAGTATAGGATGTTGCTTTCTTTCCAAGTACCTTCACAGTTTTATAGGAACCTTTCTTGGATGTTTTCAGCTGGATCTCATATCCAACAGCACCCTTTACTTTCTTCCAGGTCAGTTTTACAGTTCCTTTTTTCGGAGATGAAGCCTTAAGTGCAGCCTTTCCAGGTGCGGTATTCGTCTTCAGGATTTCTGTTTTGCCTTCTGTTTTCTTGTTCTTTGTAAGAGACACGATCCGGAACTGATATGTAGTTCCGCTCTGGAGTGCCTGACCTTTCAGTTTCTTAAATACATAACTGTTCTTGTTTGCAGCAACATCAGCAACCTTTGTCCAGCCTTTGCTCTTTCCACCTTTTACATAAATGCGATAGCCTTTCTTCGCAGCCGGATCCTTCTGCCATGTGATCTTGATCTGTGTTTCAGATGTTTTTACTGCTTTTACCGGTGCTTCCGGAGCCTTGGTAGGTTCTACAGTAACCTCCGGAGCCTGAGTAGGTGCCGGTGTTGCTGTTGGTGCTACTGGTGCCGGTGTTGCTGTTGGCTCTGCCGGTGCCGGTGTTGCTGTTGGCTCTACCGGTTTTGCTTTGATGGTAAGCTGGAAGGTTCCCTCTACCTTGCCATCATTAACAGCAGGATCTCCGTCCTTATTTGCTGCGGTTACCGTTACAGTTCCGGCCTTTTTTGCTGTCAGGATTCCATTCTCATCAATACCAGCCAGTTCCGCATTATCTACAGACCATGTAATCTGGCTGTCCCTGATGCCCTCCGGCTGAACCTGTGCTGTGAATGTTACCTCATCACCTTCAACCACTTCCGTTTTCTCTCCGGAAACAGTTACTTTTGAAGCATAGGGCACAATGGTGATCTGTTTGGAAGCAGTTACATCAGCATCACTGTCACTCCATTTCTCATCTGTAGATGTTGCAGTTACTTTCACTGTGCCTGCAGCCTTTGGTGTAAGTGTACCATCACTGGTCAGGTCTGCATATTCTGTACTGTCAATGCTCCAGACAACACCCTGCTCTGCTGCTGCAGGTAATACAGACGCTTCCAGTTTAACACTTCCACGGCATTCCTCCGGTACACTGTCCAGGCTGATCCCGTTTGCTTTCTGGATCTTGCTCATAGTAGAAAGAAATGCACTAGTTCCCATCTTTGTTGATGCCAGATTACCATAGAACCAGGCTTCTTCCAGAGAATTGTCATTTGCGTCCCCAACACTGTCGCCCCAGAAAGCATACTGTCCTACTTCTGTAAGGCTGGATGGAAAGCGAACCTTTTTCAGATGCTGGGCATTCTGAAATGCACCATGGAATATTTTTGTTACGCCATCCGGTACAACATAGGTTTCAGCGTCCCTTCCTGCCGGATATGCATACAAAGTAGTACCTGCTTTATCATAAAGTACGCCATCTATATCCTTGAAGCTGGTGCTTTTCTCATCCACAAGAATATCCATCAGGCTGGTACAGCCATTAAAGATACGTGTATGGGCAACCCCTGCCGGATTAGTACCAAATGTTTTTACACTTGCCGGAATTTCCACCATCTCCAGACTGGAACATCCATCAAACATATAGTTTGGCAGCTGGATAAGTGTTTCCGGAAGCTTAATGCTGGCCATCCCTGAACATCCTTCAAAAGCAGTGTGCCCATATCCTCTTGTCTGGAATGTTGTAACTTTGGTAGCGGAAATATCTATACTGGTAATTTCTGTCTTTTTACAGAAAATCCCATTTTTAATCTGGGATACAGAAGCCGTTACATCACCTTTCGTCACTGCTCCTGGAACAACCACATCATACGCATCAGCACCACTGAGATCGATCATGCCCAGAGTTGCACTTGAGCCACTTATCACAAAATTATATACGATCCCATTATCATCCGTATAATTATTCTCTCCGTCCAGCTGTACAGGATCTGCATCGTCTGCTTTTACAGCTGCCGGTGCTGCCATCATAACAGCTGCTGCCATAGCGGATAAAAACAATTTTGCATGTTTCTTCATGTTTTTCATACTACTTGGTTCCTTTCTCTTTTTCTGCGCTTCCACGCAGTTCTTGTTCTATTTACCACACAGGCCCTGATCCAGAATATAAGATAAAGCCCGCCGGCTAGTGCGATCCCGGAAACAACCTTCAGTTCTCCAGGCAGCCTCTGACCACTGCTTGCACTAGCCACATTTGCCTGTTTGGCAGCTCCGCTGTTACTGCTTCCCAGGCTTGTTTTTGTTTCTGATTTTTCCGGCGTTTGTCCCTCTGTACTTTCCTTTTTGCTTTTCTCTTTTTTCAGTTTTTTCTTCTTTGTATCACTCTTCCCTTCTTTTTGATCTGGCTTCTTCCTGTCAGATCCCACAGCTCCGCGCTTTTCCTGTGGGTTTTCTGATGATCCGGAAGAAGTTTTATTCATTTTTTTCAGTACTCCATCTCCTTCTTCCACGCTGTCCTTGTTATTTCGGATGTATGCAGTGGATTGTTGTCCTCCCGGCCCTTTCTTCCCTGAGGAACCGGAAATATTGTTTGCCTTATTCTTATCCGTGCTGCCGCTTTTACGGCTGTCGGGAATACTGACTGTAAGTACATTGCTGAAATTGCCGGCTTCATCCTTCATAATGATATGGATTTCTTTTTCACCGGCTGACAGCTTTTTCAAAGTAATAATATTGGTTCCGGCGATCCCTTCAATTCCTTTTCCTGAGGTATCGATCTGGTCGCTTCCACCCTTTTCTGTTACCTTGTAATAATATCTTCCCTTTTCTCCTGATTTGAAGATCACAGAGGCCTTTTTCCGGGAAATGCGGCTTGCAGAAACCGGCTTCAGCACCGGAGCTGTTGTATCTTTGATATAAAGCTTCACAAAATAATCTGTTCTTGTCTGATCCTCTGCTGTTACAGCGATCCGGACGGATGCCTCAAAAACCTGTTTTTCAAAATAAACCCTGCACACAGGATGGCTGCCTGTATGATCCACCTCTATGGATTCATCTTCTTTTGATACTGTGGATTTCTTAACACCGCCCACTGCATAAACCTTTACCGTTGCCTTTGGATCTGAAACCTGCGGCCACAGGTTCAGGTAACTTCTCTCTCCCTCATATACAGCCTGGTAGTTAATGGTTTCAGATGAAAATGCAGGAGTGAGTTTCAATATTCCTTTTCCATACTTGTCAGAGCTGCTTATATACAGCTGTTTCAGTGCAGAATCTGAGCTTCGGCTGCTCTCAAGCGTGATCTCAAACCGGGTAGTTTCCTCTGATGCAACAAAATCCAGTGTTTTTGTGTAATATCCATCCAAAGACACCGTAACTGTATAATGGTTTCCCGGAAACAGTGTACAGCTTCCGTTCTCCTGAGGAACCGTCCTTCCTGTATCATCCTGGACCACTACCTGCGCCTGTGCCGGTGTTGCCACAAAGGATACCGTCAAAAGCTTATATTCCTGAAGTTCCAGATGGACAGGTGTTTCCATTTTATTTCCATAGCTGTCTACAGCCAGAATATAAATGTCTTTTGCACTGCCTCCGGTCACATCCAGTTCAAAGGAATTTTCACCCTGCAGAAGTTCTGTACCTGGCACAGACAGATCAAATACCGGTGCATCTGCCCCCTTGTCCACAGCCGCCAGGTAATAATATCCGGTTTCGTTGGATTTAAAAGAAACCTGTGCTTGGTCCTGATCAATACGCACTGCCCTGGTATCGGAAAGAACCGGTGGATATGTATCTGTGCGCCGCAGCGCTACATGATACTCTTTCACCGTTACTCCGTCTCCGGCCGTTACCTTCAACGTAACCTGTGCCACCGCTGCCTGGTCATCAAAGTAAACTGCAAACCGGGTCGCACCCAAAGTTCCTGCTGTATTTTCAAAACGCATGATCCTTCGGGTTCCTTCGCCGGCTTCTGCTGTAACCTTTCCAAAACTTCCTGCCGGTGAAGCGAAAATATTCAGGAATTTCTTCCCTCCCGTATATACATCTAAAGTATAATCCGTAATATCCTTTGAGAAAGCAGGAGTTACCGGGATCTGGCTTGCTGTAACATTCACTGCATTATTATCGCTGACAACCAGCGATGCCAGGTCTGCATTGCTTCCAAGCCCCAAAAGTTTAAACCGGTAGGTTCGTTTCTGCTGATCATACTCAACAACTACCTGTATCTCCCCCTCGCCCTGTTCATTCAGGGGCACTGTGGTAATGCCTGTATATGTCTGCCCGTTTACCGTAGCAGTCCTGCCACTTGGTATAGTCAGCTTTACAAAAGCTGCTTTTGTGCCATTTGGCATGGTCAGTGTATAGGAGCCTGTGGAAGAAGAAAAATCATCATCCCATTTTACTTTTCCCTCCTGACAGGTGATATCCACATCATCCAGATAAGCACTGTTAGAGGAAATTGCCATCAGATATCCGGAGTCGTTTTTATAATACAAAGTACCGTCGCTGTCAGCACAGATAGTACTGATACAGTACTGCTGCTGTTTTTTGTCCGGAATGTACAGGTCCTCGGCTTTTCCTTCTGTCTGTCCCGGCTCGTCAGAGATAAAGCTGATTCCACCCGGGTATACATTATAGGTAAAATAAACATACACCCTTCCATCCGGTTTGCCGTCTCCGTTATAATCCTCGTTTTCATAGGCAGTGGAAAGGGTTGCCCCTGCCTGGGGGTATCCCCGGATAGGCACGGAATATGCACGGTACAACCCATTTGCATCCTCAGTAAGTACATCAAAATGATGGCCTGCATCCTCCTGGAACTGTCCGCCGGTTCCGCATACACCAATGTAGATACGACCATTATGGACCACCGGTGACGCAGTTGCCATTCCTCCCAGGGAAATAGCCACAAGCTGGCCAAAAGTTCCATCCGCATGCATCTGCACCCTGTAAAGGATGCCGCCTTTTGTTGCAAAATAAATGTATCCGTTATTGTACACAATGGAGGTACGGATATCCCCATCCAGTCCGGAAATCATATCAATCTGGATTCCGGTTTTTGCTGATACGGAATACAGGATCGATGAGGCTGTATAACTGCCCTCCCGTGAACCGTCATCTGATCCGAAAACCAGATATTTTTCCGTTGCATAGGAGCCGGCCCAGTAAAATCCGCCCATATGGGAGAATCTCCAGGTACATTTCTTGATCTCTGTCGGATTGTCCGGATCCTCGTCTGTAACAGAAAGGCAGAAATATGTACCCTCCTTGCTTTCTGAATTCCAGGTTCCTGTATAAATATACCCGTTTTTATAGGTAATAGGAGAAAGCGTCTGTCCTCCCAGCACCTCACTGATCCATACGGATTTCAGGGTCGTGGCATCTACTGCCTGGACCTGCCCGTTTCCTACCTGTGCAAAGATCATTCCTTCCGCATAGGTCAGGGGATTTAAGGCAAAAACAAGACTTCCCTTCAACTGGTCACTTACAGCCAGGATCTTGCCTGTTTCCTTATCAACCTTATAAATATATTTACCTGATCCTGTATACAGCTGTCCCCCGAGGATCAGTGGGGGAGTACAGGATTCGCTCCAGCTGCTGCTGATCTGAAGTGCCCACTTTTCGCTGGTTTCCTTAGGGTTATTTGGTGTACTTACGCTGGTAACACCGTTATTTTCTTCATTGTTGCGGTAATTCCACCACTCATTGTCTGTCAGTTCCTCATGCTTGGTATCTGCCCGTTCCAGACGGACCTTCAGACTTCCACCAGGTTGTGCAGTAAAGGTTCCTGACTCAGTTTTAAACCCGTAACAGCTGACCGTATAGGAATATTCCGTATCTCCTTTCAGGCCTGCAAACATATTGGGTTGATTCTCTGAGGGCATCACCCTTTTTCCCAAAGGATCATATACACAGACTAATGCATCCTCCGGGTCTGTCTGGAAAGTCATATCCGAAACAGCAGATCTTTTTATGGTGATGGAATAATTTCCCTCTGTGGTATACGTTTTCCCGGCCAGAGCCCCTTCCACATAAGTTTCTTCCTTTGCAAGCCTGACAGGGATCACTGTAACCGGATCGGTGATGGGAATTTCAAGCTCTTCGCCGCTTTCCCATGGCTGTCCATTGATAAACAGGCTGTACCCTTCCTCCTGTTTGATGGTTGCCTTCACATAAACCTGTTTTACCTGATCGGTTATAGAGGCTGTATAATCAAAAACATTACTGAAAAATCTTTTCTCGTTAAAAATTGATTCTCCGTCTGACGAGTCCGAACAGGTCAGATCATTCAACGCCAGGGTGCGAGTGACAAGGATCTTGTAAACCTCCTGTTCTTCGCCGTTTCCTACAGTGACTGTACAGATTCCTCTTCTGGCGCCATATTCACCTGATTTGAAGAAATCTCCGGTAAATCCATTACGATAATCCAGATTTTCTTTCGACAGCAGCATTTTCCGGCTCAGTGGATTTCCATTTACATCTGTGGCACTCATTACAGCTTCCGAACCAGCAGGTGCAAAAGCAGAAAGGCTTGCAGACAGAAAGAACGAGTAATTGGAACTGTACTGATTGCTGTATTCAGCAACATAGGTAATACCTCCCAGTTCCTGATCCAGCTCTTCATGGCGTACCAGTGTTTTTTCCATTCCACCGGAACCACTGTGCTGCCTTGTGTTCAGAGTCATTTCCTCCAGATAATGGCCCTTGGCTTTCTGTGTAAATTCAATATTAATATGACCGTTTTCCTCTGTTGCCGTAAATTGGCCTTTTACCCGCTGGTATCCATCTGCATAGGCTACATAGGAATAACTGTTGTTTTCAAGAAGTCCTGTAAAAATAAGGGGATCTTCTTTATTAGAGGTGATCTTGGCCCCATACTGATCATGCATCTCCACAAAAAAAGTATCTCCAGCCCCTTGGCTCTCTGTAGAAAAAGTCATGTTCAGAGATTTTTGCACAGGATGTATATGCAAGGTGTAAACCGTATCTTCTACACCTTCGTAGGAAAGACGGATTTCCACATCCTCTTCCCCGCCTTTTAATACACAGGCATATTCTTCGTCAGTAGGCGTTTCTGTTCCATTTATCGTAACCCGGTATTTTTCCCGTACATCTGCATATTGGCAATAATAGGTCTCAGGAAACAGGGATAAGGTCTGTCCTGTGGTATCTCCCGGAAGATACAGATCATATTCTTTCTGGAAATCCGGGTCTTTATCTGCAAACAACTCTTCCCGTTCATGGTTGTAAAGCACATATTCCGTTCCCTGATAGGCTGCTTTCAGATATCCCAGAGAAAGAATACGTTTTACATGTACCAGGTAATCTTTTGTGCCGCTTTTTGAATGGATCTGCATGGTATTTTCACCCGGTCCATAATCCACAATATAATCCATTGCCTGATAATTGCCATACTTTGCATAGGCATTCAGATTTACGCTTTCCCTTTCCCCATTGTGATTTACATAAGTAGAAAGTACAGGTTCTGAATAACTGGACACGCCAAGACCGTAAATTCCTTTTGTAAAATCCGGTAAATACAGAGTATACTCATGGATCTCCGGTGAAAAATCCGGTACAGTCTTGTAGATCACATCACCTTCTGACATGGTAGTCCTGGAAGCAAAGCTTAACTGCTCCAGCCAGTCATCACTATCCTTTGTCGCATCCTCAGAATCTGCATCTTTCCCTGAATCCGTGGCACTGTTATTTTTGTCTGTTTCCTGACTCTGATCTTCCTGACTCCCTGTTGCCCCCTCCTGGCTGTTATCTCCTTCCGACGGCGTTGTCGTTGGTTCTGGCGGCACTGCTGTTGGTTCTGACGGCGCTATCGTGGGGTCTGACGGTGCCATTGTGGGTTCTGACGGCGCTATCGTCGGTTCTGACGGCGCTATTGTGGGGTCTGACGGCGCTATTGTGGGGTCTGACGGCGCTGCTGTTGGTTCTGGCGGCGCTGCTGTTGGTTCTGGCGGCGCTGCTGTTGGTTCTGGCGGCGCTGCTGTTGGTTCTGACGGCGCTGCTGTGGGTTCAAACAGTGCTTCTCCTGTTTTTTCCTCAGTCTGTACTGCCGATGCCCCTGCAGTCTCTGCCTGGACTGCTTCTTTGGTTATCTGTGGCTCTTTTATCTCTTCTGCTAATACCGGAACACTGCTAAACAGCAGTATCACGGACATATAAACGGCCAGCAATTTCTCTTTCATTCTACCAATCCCCCCATGTTTCACCTCCGAGCATCGCTTCACCAATATCTGCTCCATAATATAAAGTGAAACGTACCCGTATTTCATCCCCATCTGCTGGGAAATAGGTATTCATTCCTGAACTCAGATACGTACCGTTTACAGAAAACATCCATCCGGCTCCTCCGGTAAGCGTACCATCTCCCAGCCAGTCAGGGGAGCAGGTTTCCGGATCCGGAATGTCATTTACATCCTCCAGATGCTGCAGAATCTCTGCCGGAATCTGATATCCCAAAGTGATTCCCGGACGATCCACGGATTTAAGGTAAAACCCAGCATCCATAGATCCTGTATAATGATACTGGAACCCTGAAGAATAAAGCACACGGTTCAGTACATAAGGCAGGGTTTCTTCTTCATAAAACGGAACCTCTGCCGGCCCGATCAGGTATCCCAGTCCCATAGTGGAAGCTTCCAGGCTGAAGGTGATGGTTCCTGCAGGCTGCTCTTCTTCCTCATCTCCTGTGATTTCCTTATATACAGTCACACTCACTGTATCCTGATTGCCATATCTGTCCTGTGCCGTAATACTGATCGTATTCACATCATCAAGATATGCTTTGTATTTGATCACCCCATTATCCGTTGAAATACTGGTAAGATGCTGTCCATTGCAAAGCACAATCAACTGGGAAGGAGTCAGTGCCCTTTCCTTATAGTCCTCTGCATAAACAGAAAATACCCTGGATTCCCTGTGGATCACTTCTCCATCCTGCAGGTCTGAACTGATAGAAGGCCGCAGATCCTCCACCTCTGGAGTTGGCGTAGGCGTATTCTGTGGAACCTCAGCCTCTTCCTGATTATAATCATCATCTCCGGCTTCTGCGTGATCTTCCTCTATCACCTGGGTGTCATCAAAGATTTTTGTAACTGGCTTTTCTTCTCCATTTTTATCGTCCTCTGAAGCGGAAGGCTTCTCCCCATTTCCATGCTCGCTGGTCTGTGTACCCGGATCTTCCGGCTGTTCCTGTGAATTTCCCTCATTTAGATTCTCCTGTACAGGCTTCTCCGGTACAGGCTCTTCCTGTGGTTCCTGTATTTCCTCTTTTTGCTCTTCCTTTGGAGCCTGGGAAGGCGTAGGAGTGGGATCCTCCTGCATCAGCACTTCTGTTTCCGGCTGTTCTTCTATTGTATCCTCATCGCTGCTGACCACAGGAGTATAATACCCTTCACCTCTGTAGAGAACCTGGGATCTTTCCTGATTTACACCTGTAACAGGATTCTCCGGGATTTGTTTTTGCTGTGATCCTATTTTTGCTGCAAATCCGGCAGTAAGCAGGATCAGACACAAAATCAGCCCTAGCACTGCCGCTGCTTTTCTTCTTTGATCATGCTTCATCTGTGCCGCCTCCCTTCATAAAGATTTTCAGCAAAGCCGTTCAATATAGCGCATCATGAAACGGTCAAACCATCTGTTTTTTTTCAGTTTTTCTTCTTTCAGCTTTTTCATATAATCCTGTACGGAAGCCTTTTCCTGCCAGGTGATCTCATGTTTGCTAAACGCTGCCTTTTCTCCCACTGTGACAGCTGTATCATAAAGTTTTACCAGTTCCCCTGAAAATTCTTTTTCCAGATAACTTCGTATATCTTTCTTTTTGCTGCCATAAAGCTGGGATTGGCCATAAAGCAAAAGTGACATTGCATATTTCATCATATAAAGCACTGCTTTACGGTTATCCTCCTGATTGCATCCTTTCTTTCTCCTGCAGCATGCCCACGATCTTCGCAGTACCACAACGATCATAAAGAGAATTAATATGATGTCAAAAACCAGAAGAAGGATCAGGATCAGGCGCACAAGATCAAACATGGTTTTCCGGAGAAGTTCCGGAAGTGATGTTTCTTCTTCAGGAGTATTTGTCTCCAGTGTTTCTGCCGCCTGCTGTGCACTTCTTGTGCCTGCCTGCAGGCCTTTGGTAAGATCCGGCTGCTTCATGCGTTTCAGATAATCCGGCGATACCTCTATGGGGACCCATCCAATGCCATCCACGTAAATCTCCGGCCATGCATGTCCGTTAGATGCTGGAATATCCAAAGTCTTTGCCGGTTCCTTACCGGAAAGATCATCTTCAGTAATTACATAGCCTTCTGTATATCTGGCCGGTATCCCATAGTAACGAAACATCAGTGCTGCCACTGTAGCAAAGTGTACATCATAGCCGGTTCTGGATTCTGTTAAGAAATAGTTTAGAAAGCTTCTGCCCTCCGGCATTTTTTTGCATGCTTTATCATATATGAAATTATTCTGCAAACACTCCCTGATCTTTGTGATGGCAGAATAGTAATCTATATGTCCCTTTGTCTGATCCCCGGCCTCTCCCAGTTCCCTGGAAAGCAGTTCTGTCTGGCTTTTTGTCAGGCCTGTATAATGCTCATATACAAAAGCATTGTAATAGCTTTCTGCCTGCTCATATTCTGTATTTTTCTTATCCTGAATACTTAAAAATGTTTCTGCGGCAAGCTCAGGGAAATAACTGGTAAGACCGGTATTTACATGGTATTCGTAAGACCGGCTTCCGTACAGGCGGAAGGAACGAAGTGTTTCGTCTGAATTTTCCCAGACAGAGGCATCACTCCAGGAACCTGCTTTTACTTCATATGGTGTATAAATATACTCACTATCTGCATTCTCATTAGTAATCTTCATCACCTGATCCTGGTGTGGAATACTTTTATCCTCTACCAGGCTCCGAGCCAGATCCAGCTGAGCATTGCCGTACAATCCAGCCTGGTGCAGCCAGTAAAACAGGCCATTGTTATTATAATAATCCTCTGTTTTCAGGTGCTTCCACTTGCTGCCATCAAAGCTGCTTCCCACAAATCCCCGCAGATAGCAGGATTCCAGCTGGTCTGCGGTAACCGTCAGTGCTGTATCCTCAGTGGCAGACCAGCTGCCTGCCTGATCCACTCTTCCCTTTGGAAGAGAATTGATCTTTTTTTTCTCATAACGGATATGGTTCAGAAGATTACTTCCATTGTCCTGAAGCGCCTTTGAAATACCTGTAACAGTCCGGGATCCGGAAGGGAATACCGTAGAAGCAAGCAATACTCCTGCCAGCATAAATACCGAAAGATAAAGATACAGCTCCGGCACAAGCCTGGACGTATGATTTTTCACAGCCTTTTTTCCTGTGCCGTATACAGAAAGGGCCAGCGCACCTGTAACCCCCAGCCCTGTAAGCAGCGGCCCTGCATAAACCTTTACATTTCCTGCCTGTCCGGCAGTCAAAAAAGCAGGCAGTGCCACCACAATTGCCAGCCAGAACCATCTGCTTCTTATGATCCAGAAAAAAATCATTCCAACAGCAAATGCCAGTACAAAGCAGGATGCCTCCATATCCCTTCCCACAGTTGTCTCACGGATCAGGACAAACTTTGGCAGTACGATACCGGTACTTTCTCCCACAGTCTGAACCAGTGTATTATAAAGGACCGTCAGCCCATTAACCAAAGGCGTAACTCCTGCCAGAACTGCTGCCAGAATTACCCCAGCAAAGAGAAAGGTACCCTGAAGTGCCCATTTTTTCAGGGAAAGAAGCTGCAGAATCAGAATAGCAATCCCTGTCCCCATCCAATAAAAAACAGCCGGACAGCCTGTATCAACCCACTGCTCTAAAGTAAGTAGGATACCCGCTGCCAAAAACCAGGCTGCTGTTCCTTCTGTTAAAAAGGCACTGATATTCTTTTTATGGTCTGTTTTTTTATCAACAGAAAAAAACATATGCTCTCCTTATCTATCAGGCCTGACTGTTGTCTTCCCCATTAAGTATGGTTACTTCCGCTGACTCCTGCAGCAGCACAACTTCTTTTGCTGCCTCTTTTGCAGTTACATAAATATAATGGCCAGCCTGCCATTCCTCACAGTTTTCAAGAAATCTTCTAAGGCCTGAAACACCGTTTTCCTGTCTTCCTGCACGCACCACCAGCACTGCTGCCTGCCAGAAGCTTTCCATGTCCTGTATGTTTTCCTGAAATACCCGATTCAGGGCAAAATCATAAAATCCAAGCTGACAGGTAATTCCCTGCCTGAGTAATGCATCTGTTACAGACAATGCCACCGATGCCTGACGATCCAGATATTCAGGATCTGGAAAAGAACCTTCATATCCGGTTTCCAGAAATACCAGCACAGAACGTGTTACCGGATACCCTGGCTCCCGTACCACCAGATCATTCAATCTTGCACTTAACTTCCAGTGGATCTGTTTCATACTGTCTCCTGCCTCATATTCCCTTACCTGGAAAGTTTCTCCTGCATCCTCGCCTCCATGCTCCTGGGAATACCGGAAGCTTTCCATATTATAACTTTCGGAATGTGTGATCTCTTCCCTTGCATCATAGATTTCCGGCAATATAACGGTTGCTCCATACATTGACACAGGAATCTTACGTCTGAATATTCTCAATGAATCCATGCATTCCAAAGTCTGTGCCTGAACAGTACATTCTCCACTGTATACTGTTTCAAAAGAAAACTGGATTTCTTCTGTCTTTTTTCCGGCAATTCCGAAAAGGATCTTTTCTTTTCCCTTTTCCCCTGTAAGCCGGTTTGCCCAGTACAGATCACAGCCAACACAAAAAAGCGGCAGTATGGAATGATTCTCTATACAGATCTTTCCGCTGATCCTAGCTTTCTTTTCTCCGTTTTCCGGAAGCTGTATGTATCCGGCAAGATTCCGCCCAGCCAGCACTGTATAAATTGCCAGGCAAAGCAGCAAAAAAAGCACTGCTGCCAATACACAGAACATTCCATAGGAGCCGGTATAAAGAAGCACAAGGATCCCAACCGCAAGCAGAATGCCTGCGGATATTCTGTTACGCTTCATTTATTCCACCCTGGGTGCTTCTATATTTTTCAGGATCTGAGTAAGCACCCCCACAGCAGTCAGGTCGCTGATCCTTGCTTTCGGACTGAGCACGATCCTGTGTGCACACACATCTGTCCAGACTTCCTGTATATCCTCTGGAATCACATAATCCCTGCCGGATAAGTATGCTCTTGCTTTTGACATCCTGCTAAGAGCAAGGGCGCCTCTTGGGCTGACACCCAGCACGATCCCCTGATTTTTTCTTGTCTGGTCTGTTAATACGGAAATATATTCCAGGATAGGATCCGAAATATATACATTATCCGTCTCCTGCTGCATTTCCAGGATTTTATCAGTATCCAGAATTTTACGCACACTATCCAGAGGATTGGTTTTCTGCCTGTCACGAAGCAGTTCTACCTGGCTTTTCACATCCGGATACCCCATACTGAGCCTTACCATAAAACGGTCAAGCTGAGATTCCGGAAGCATCTGCGTGCCTGCAGTTCCCAGCGGATTCTGGGTTGCGATCACCACAAAGGGTTTAGGCACTTCATAGGTCACGCCATCCACTGTCACATTGCCTTCTTCCATAACCTCCAACAATGCAGACTGTGTCTTACTGGAAGTACGGTTTATCTCATCTGCCAGAAGCATATTGCACATCACTGCACCGGGATGATACTGGAACTGTCCGTTTTCCTTATTATACATGGTAAATCCGGTAACATCTGATGGGACTACATCCGGCGTAAACTGGATTCTTCTGAATTCCAGTCCCAGGATCTTGCTTAAGCCCAACGCTGTGGTTGTTTTTCCCACCCCTGGCACATCCTCCAGAAGAATGTGGCCTCTGGCCAGAAATGCCATAAGGATTTTATCTGTAACTTCCTTTTTTCCGATAATAACACTGGCAAGTTCTTTTTGTACTTGTTCCATTATTTCTGCCATAACTTTCCCTTTCTTTAACTTCCTGCAATCAAGTCGAGCAGCTGCGAGACTTGGCGCGTGATTCTGGTCAGCGTAAGCTGACATATTCTTTACAGAATCACTGCGCATCCTCGCGGAGCGTTTATCTCAGTCGGAGATTGGACTCCCACTGAGACGAACTTGCTGTTACTCACCACCTGAAAGATGTGGGAGTCTTCTCGACTGAGATAAAAAAAGCGTAATACCCTGTGTGGTATTACGCCTGATTATCAAAACCTGCTTTTTGGACTGCCTAATACACTACGCAAGAAATATCCCTGTAAGTCTGTCTTCCAGGCAGCCTACAAGAATAACAATTTCCTTCCCCATTATCAATACGTGCACTATATAACTGGCAGCATCTTTGAGCAGTATCTCTGACTTAAAAACAGATTCCAAAATCTTTGTATCTTACAGCAACCTGTTTTCACACAGAAGCACGACTGTTCAGGACTCTCACCTGATCTTCTCTTAGCTGTCTTCCAAACAATCCCGTTGTAGAAGACAGGACTCAAAGCCGGTCATTGTTCTATATTCGTTTTGTAAGGAATTGTAACATATTTTTATATTAAATGCAACACATGGCATGATGTTGGAGGCAAAAGCCTATGGCATGATGTTGGAGGCAAAAGCCCAAAGCTATGATAGCTACGGATTGTTTCGCACAACGCACTCCCCCAATCCTACCCTATATTCGCATATCATGGTCTTTTTCCAAGGATCACTGCACTTACCGGCTCCACAGTAACTACGTCTTTGCAGAATGTCTTGTCACAGATCCTGCCATCTTTTACAAGGATCTCCCAGTCACCTTCCGAAAGGGGTCTCTCAATCACCTTGTCAGATGCGTTATACGCAATGTACAGCTGTGTCCAGGCAGAGGCGTTTCCCGGATCCTGATTGTCCACAGTAAATCCTACTGCCTGTGACTGTGCCCACAGATCCCGGATCCTTCCAAAAGCCTGTGCTGTCTTGTCACACAATCCGGGCATCTGTTTGCGAAGCCGGATCAGCCCCTGATAAAAACTTACCAGTTCTTCATTTTCATAAGCCCTCTGCCAGTCCAGACGGTTCAGTTCTATGGGCAGATTAAAGCTGTTCTCCTCCCCGTCCTTGGTCCTTGCAAATTCCTCCCCGGATAACAGGAACAGATTACCCTGACAGGTCATATAAACAGCTGCTGCCAGTTTATTCACTCTGAGAAGTTTCTCTCTGGAAGCACCTTTCATTGTTGCCAGAAGCTTATCCCACAAAGTAAGATTGTCATGTGCAGAAATATAGCTTATGATCTGTGCAGGTGATTTGATCTGGCTGCCTGGAATGCACCAGGCCTTTACGCTGTCAAGAATCTTCTCCTCTAATCCGCCCTTTCCGTTTACAAAGCCAGGCACTTTTGCCTCAAACACATGACCCTTGATGGCATCTCTGGTATCGTCGCAAAACATACCCACATTTTCATCCAGAAGGCCAATATTAGACTTTAATGCCTGGATACTGCTGCCTTCCATAGCTGTTTTGTCTGCAGCCCATGGCTCACCGTAAACCAGTTTTTTCCCTTTTCCGTAACGTACATCCAATTCCTTTCGGATCCTGTTCATAAGGTCTATGTCCAGAAGCCCCATCAGGTCAAACCGAAAGCCGTCAATATGATATTCTTCTGCCCAGTAAAGCACGGACTGAAGGATATAATCCCCACACATTGGCCGCTCACTTGCTATATCATTGCCACAGGCAGAGCCATTGGAGATCTCTCCATTTTCAAAAGAACGGTAATAATACCAGGGAACTGCTTTATTCAGATTTGTATCCAGAGAATACATATGGTTATACACCACATCCATGATCACACGAAAACCATTTTTGTGCAAAGCCTGTATCATCTCTTTAAATTCACGGATACGCACTTCCCCATGGCAGGGATCTGTAGAGTAAGAACCTTCCGGAACATTATAATTCACAGGATCGTACCCCCAGTTAAAGCCATGATCATCCTTCTCATCCACAGAGCCATAATCGTATACCGGCATCAGCTGCACATAAGTTACACCCAGCTGCTTCATATAATCCATTCCTGTGGGATGGATCCCGTCATTATTTAAAGTGGTATGTTCTTTTGTAAATGCTGTATATTTCCCACGGTCTTTTTCAGGGAATCCACCAGATCTGTCCCAGGAAAACTCCTTTACATGAATCTCATAAATAATATTTTCCTCTGCTTTTGCAGGAGCCTTATCTTCCTTCCAGCCTTTTGGGTCTGTGCTTCCAGGCAATACCGCCATACTTCTTTTGCCGTTCACACCGCAGGCTCTGGCATAAGGATCTCCAAACCATACCTGTTCTCCGTCCATAGAAAGCCTGAAATCATAATATACTCCGTTCAGATTCTCTTCTGTCTCCCATCTCCAGGTTCCTTTTTCGCCCTTTTCCATTGGAAAAGATCCATATGCTTCTCCTGATTCTCCGTCTTTGAACAGGTAAAGACATACTTCCTCTGCCAAAGGACTCCACAGCACAAAAGAAGTTTTCCCCTCTGTGCAGGTACATCCCAGATCCTGTCCTGTATATGTATAGTTACTCTTGAAATCTTCTGTATTATAGATTCTTTTCCATTCGCTGATGCTTCTCATAAACCCTTCATCCTTCCCGCCAAAAATATTATATCTTCATAATTTTCATATTATATCCAACTCCCTCCCCTTTGCCAAGCATTATTTTCCTGTATTAGTTTGCCATACTACCAATAATATGCTACCCTGATACAAATGCGAAAAACTGTTTAAATTTCATAATTTTTATGAATTTCATAAATTCTTAAGACTTTCCTTTCGCCTATCTTAAAAAGGAATTGTTACGATCTGACCATTGGAGGTAAAAGAAATTGGCTAATATATTAGTATGTGATGATGACAAAGACATTGTAGAAGCGATCCACATTTATCTGCAGCAGGAAGGCCACCAGGTTCTGAAAGCCTATGACGGAGTTCAGGCTATGCAGGTTCTCCGCACCCAGGAGGTAGACCTTTTGATCATTGATGTGATGATGCCCAGGCTGGACGGGATCCGTGCCACACTAAAGATCCGTGAGGAAAATTCCCTTCCCATTATTATCCTGTCTGCCAAATCCGAAGATGCAGATAAGATCCTGGGGCTGAATGTAGGGGCAGATGATTATGTAACAAAGCCCTTTAATCCACTGGAGCTGGTGGCACGGGTCCGCTCCCAGCTGCGCCGGTATATGAAGCTTGGCTCTGTTTCCCAGGAAAAAAGCGGCCATATCTACGAGACCGGCGGCCTGATGGTAGATGATGACCGTAAAGAAGTTACAGTGGACGGAGAACCGGTACGGCTTACCCCTATTGAATACAACATCCTGCTGTTATTGATCAAGCACCAGGGACGGGTATATTCCATTAACCAGATTTACGAAAATATATGGAACGAACAGGCCATAGCAGCGGATAATACCGTAGCTGTACACATCCGCCATATCCGTGAAAAAATAGAGATCAATCCAAAAGAACCCCGTTATCTGAAGGTTGTATGGGGTCTTGGCTACAAAGTAGAAAAAATCTGATATTTTTTCTGAAAGGAGTTCTTATGAATCACAAATTTTACAGAAGCCGTCCCATGAAAGGTCTGGTCTGGATCCTGACCTGTGGTTTCCTGTGTGTATCCCTTGTATGTGGACTCTTTCTTTCTTACATGCTAAGCAAAGACCAGTCCCCTATACAGATGTCTGATACCTATCCAAAATCCAGCATGTTTGCAGACGATCTTAATACCGCAGCAGGAAAGATCACCTCTGCTTATTCAAATATTTCCCGTTTTTCTTCTGTTGCAGATGATTCCTGCATGATCGACCTGGATGAAGTTTTGAATGATCAGCCTCTTTCCGGCAAAAACACTTCCGGTCTTGCCTATTCCTTCTCTGATCTGAAGAAATGGGTCAGTGATAGCTGGTCTTATGATTCTGATCCAGGCCACACAATTGTGATCTGTGAAAAAGAAGACGGCACAAAAGAATATTTCCCGTTCTCTGATTTTCAGGATCAGATAAAAAACGGCACTCTTAACTTCCGGTATAACCAGCAGTTTCTTCATGATGATGTGTGGACAGAGAAGGAAGCATATAACATAATCATGGATGAGCTGGAGTATGACTATGTTGAAAAAGAGTTTTCTGTCAATGCTCTGACCGGAATTTATGGCAGCGATAAAACTACTTTGAAATATGTAAGTGTTTCCAGCTGTACACAAACTCCTTTGGTGGAGGACTTTTCTCCGGAAGGAGGTACCAGTCTCCTGGATATCCTGAATCATGATCCAAATTGGAATGACCGTGTCCTGGATGCGCTGAATGCTCTGGAAAAAACATTATCTTTAGTATCCGCCTATATGGACAGCCAGAATGTGCTCCAGGAATATGAAGCTGATTCCAACCTTACCTGGCTTTTAGTAGACAATGAGAATAAAAAGGCTTTTTCCAATCAGGAAACCTCCTACTCCTCGGCAGCATCTCTCCTGTCAAAGATGAAGCAGACACCTGTATATGTTCTTGCAGACTCTGACCGCACCTTTGAAACTGCAGGAACTGCCATCAATAATACAGGCCATGGCATCCTGTCTGCCTCTGCCTGGCTGCAGGATATAGAAAGTCACCTTAACCTTTCAGATTATACCTTTGCAATGGCAGTGGATACAGACTATCCTGCAGAAGATGTTTTTTCTGCCCATGCAGATACCTATCAGCTCTGCCTGAAATGGGCACGGCCTGCCCTGGCCGGTTTTGCTGCCGGTTTGATCCTTGCACTGATTGGCTCCCTGTGGCTTTGCTTCAATGCAGGCAGAACTTCAAAAGACGGTAATATCCACCTTACATTTACTGACAGATGGTTCACTGAGATTTACGGGGCAGTGCTTTTCCTGATCTGGTTCCTGCCATTTGTTTATGTAATAAACCATAGCACCTTGGTTACGCTTTATGAAAATGCACAAAATGGAAGAAAAGCACATGCTTTTGTACTTATATCCATTTTGTTATATACCTTTGTCCTGATGCTTTCCTTCATGCTTGGCATGATCCGCAGGATCCGTACCAAAACCTTCTGGAAAAACAGTCTGACCTGCAGGATTCTCTCTCTGATCCGGCTGTTCTTCCGTAAACTCAAAGATTTTTTTGCCCTGTATTTTACCAACACTGCCCTTAAAATAACCCTGACCCTGGGGCTGGCTGTTTTCCTGTTTTTCCAGTTTATTTTTTCCATACTTGCTGTAAATACCCCGCAGGTTTTCCTGCTTCTCCTGTTTGTTATGGATGCAGCCGCACTGGTATGGGTGCTGAAAAAAGCAGACGGACAGGATCAGATCACCCTTGGGCTTAAAAAGATCACGGAAGGGAACCTGCAGTATAAAATACCGGTTGACCATCTAAAAGGCAATCAGAAACAGACAGCAGAATATATCAACAATATTGGCAACGGGCTGGATGCTGCTGTTGATAAAAGCCTTCGTGATGAACGGCTGAAAACAGAGCTGATCACCAATGTTTCCCATGACATCAAAACACCCCTAACTTCCATTATCAATTACATTTCCCTACTGAAACAGGAGAATTTTACAGATCCAAAGATCTGCGGCTATCTGGATATCCTTGATGAAAAGGCCCACCGTCTGAAAACACTGACAGAAGATGTGGTGGAAGCCTCCAAGATCAGTACCGGAAATGTTTCCCTGAATATCCAGCCTTTGAATTTTACAGAGCTTGCCCAGCAGGTGTGCGGAGAATTTCAGGAGCAGTTCCAACGCAGGCAGCTGACCATTGTTACCCTTTTCTCTGCCCAACAACCCACCATCCTGGCAGATGGTCAGAAAATGTGGCGTGTGCTTTCCAATCTTTTTACAAATATCTATAAGTATGCAATGGAAGGCACCCGAGTATATATTTCCCTGGAAAATCAAGGAACTAAGGTTGTTTTTACTGCCAAGAATATTTCAGCACAAGCTCTTAACTTCTCAGCTGACCAGCTGACAGAACGCTTTATACGCGGGGATCTTTCCAGAAGCACAGAAGGCAGCGGTCTTGGCCTTTCCATTGCCAAAACTCTGACGGAGCTGCAAAAAGGCAGCTTCCGCCTGTATCTTGACGGAGATCTTTTTAAAGTAGTGATCACCTTCCCTGTGGAAAATAAATTACCTGAGGAAGATAAATAAACAAGCAAAAGAAAAAACCAGATGCAGATCCTTATTCAGGGTCTTCACCTGGTTTTTTCTTTTATCTCCACTTTCCATCAGCAGCAAGAAGAGCACCTACAATCACCGCTTCATCCATCAGTCTGCAGGGTTGGATCATATAAGTTCCCTGATTTGCCACAAATGCATATTCCTCTGTAAACCTGCGGATCCGTGAAAACAGAACCTCTCCCATTTTAGCTACGCCTCCGCCAATAAGGATCTTCTGGATTCCTCCAAGAGCCAGGACATTGGCCAATCCGATAGAAAAGCTGGAAGCGATCCGATCCAGTTCTTCCATACAGAAAGCATCTTCCGCCTTTACCCCATCTCCAAGATCCTGACAGGTGATCCGCTCTCCGGTCTTGTACAAAAAAGAACTTTCCGGCACATAGCCAGGCTGATTCAGACGGGTCTCAATGCTTCTGCCGGAACAGATCAGCTCCAGACGGGTCATTGCCCCTGGTGTACTGCTCTGCCAGTCCGGGATCAGGCTGTTTCCCAGATAGCCTGCCCCAAAACCGATCCCATCATAATTTTTCCCGTCAATGTAAAGGCCGCCGCCGATGCCAGTTCCGATGTTGGTATAAAACATGGATTTTGAACCGATCCCGGCACCGCAATAAAGCTCTGCAATCCCACCGGCTACGGTATCATTCACGATCACTGCCGGAAGATGAAATTCTTCTTCAAACCACTTTTTCAGCTGAAAATCCTTCCATCCCGGGACCTGAAGTGAACAAAGCACACGACCGGTTGAGGACTCCAGCGGTCCGCCAAATCCAACGCCGATCCTGGACACATCCGGATACTCATCAAGCAGCTCCCTGATATTTTCGGACAGCCAGTCAAGAATGTCCTCTGCGCCTCTTTTATACTGAAGCTTTACATTCCTGCTGACAATAATATTTCCGTTCCCATAGCCAACCCCGATCTGCTGCTTGGTACCGCCGATTTCTACGCCAATATACTTATTCATGCCACTGGGCTCCATATTTCTTTTCCATATCTGAGATCATCTGCACATGTTATTTTACACTGGCAAAATAAGCCAGAGCTCCACCGATCACACCGCTGGTCTGAGTATGCTCAGGGAAAATAAACTGAATATCCTCTGCCGGATAAGGATGTCTGCAGCGTATTCTGATCTGCTCAAGAAGCCTTTCCATAGGGAAGTCCTTCATGATCATCACACCACCGGCCATTAATACATAGTCCGGATCCAGAATCGTAATCTCTGTACTGATAGGATAAGACAAAATATCTATGTATTCCTGGATCACCGGATCATCTCCGTGTTTTGTGAAAATATCATCGATCACTGTATCCGGGAAATATTCCGCCCTTATTTCCTGCAGATGCTTGCCTGAACAATGAAGTTCACTACATTCTTTGCCGCCGCATCCACACTGTCCATGGGCACCTCTAAGTGGAATATGACCAAGCTCTCCTGCAACCCCATGCTTTCCGCAATGAAGACTGCCATTTATATACACGGCATTTCCAAAGCCAGTGCCAAGATACATACCAAGAATGGTTTTGTCACGATCAGGATCAATATCAAAATTCTTGATATCATTCATCAGGAGATAGTTCACATCCCTGTCTACAAACACCGGCATCTGAAGGGCATCTCTTAAAAGATGTCCCAGATCCATGTTCTCAAGACCTTTCAGGTTTGGAGAAGAATAGATAAAACTCTTATCCTTGCTTACTGCTGACGGAACTCCGATAGTGATAGCCAACTCTTCTTTATTCAGCTGATATGTATCCATATATCTGAGTATCTCGTTTTTTAGATTTTCAACTGCATTATCGGATACCAGAGAACCACTGGATTTCTTTTCAAAATGTTCCAGATTTCCATTGTGATCCACAACTCCGAACCGCAGGTTGGTTCCTCCGATGTCAATTCCGATTACTTTTTTCATAGATTTCTCCTGTCCTCAGGCATTCACTTCCTGATTGAAGTCTGCGATCATCTTATCCCAGGCTGTTTCCAGATTGGAATCCAGTCCAAACAATCCTGTAGAACCTACAACGAACACTTCTGTTCCAGCTTCCGTCAGCTGCTTGAAGGTTCTCTTATTGCAGGATCCGTCTACCTCGATCAGATAATGATATCCATTTTCTTCCTTCAACTGTTTCAGTTCCCGGATCTTGTCTAACATTTCCGGGATGAATGGCTGTCCGGAAAACCCAGGATCAACGCTCATTACTGTGATCTTGTCCAGCTTGTGGATGTAGTGCTTAATATAAGATACCGGTGTTGCAGGATTCAGTACAACGCCAACCTTGCATCCATTATCATGAATCTTGTTGATGATACGAAATGCTTCGGAATTGATAGTCTCAGCATGAGGGCAGATAAAGCCTGCACCTGCTTTTGCCAAAGGTTCAATAAAATCATCCGGTGTAGTTACCATCAGATGACAATCCAGCGGAATGTCACAGATGGGATGGATCGCTTTTACAAAATCCGGGGACAGAGTAATATTTTTAACAAAATGTCCATCCATGATATCTACATGATAAAAGTCTGCACGTTTATTCAGAACCTGGATCTGCTCTTTGATATTAAGAAGATCCATACACATTAATGAAGGATTAAACATTGGTTTCATTTCTTTTCTCTCCTTAAGCCAAAAACTGTAACTTTATTTGAATTTGTAACATGATCCGAGTGTGAAAACACCTGAATCCAGATTATTTCTTACTTACTACGAAATGGTCGATTGCAACAGAGATAATGATCAGAGCACCCATTACAACTCCCGGGATCTTACCTTTATCATCCATAAAGCTTGTTCCACCGATGATGGAAGCTTTCCTACGAAAAGGTTTTCTAAAATAGACAACTCGTTAATTACACTTAATTCCTGGTAAATAATACTGATGCAGCCTTCATGGAAATCTTAGTAAAGTCTCCATATTACCATTTTTCTCTGTTATTATAAAGTGAACGTGCTCCTTTCCTGTATATTTTTTCATAATTTGGAACATATTTTGAATATTTTTGCACATATTTGTTAGGTAAAGGATTACACAAATGATGGACAGCTTCTTTTCATTCATAGTAATAACCACCTTATTTTTCGTTGCGTAAACCTTTACGTAACTTATGGTGTAATCATAATACCCGTGTTATGATTTGTCAATATACCTTTTATCATTTCGTCAGTTTCGCTTATTTGAAGCATTATTTTTATGCACATTTCACAACAGTCGCCCCCACCCGTGAAACGGGTGGCTCGTAGGATGGCTATAAGCCTTTAATGCTAGGCCAGCGTCTCAAGGCGCTGGCTTTCG
>NZ_JAOQJL010000011.1:0-1629 GCF_025566965.1 Blautia ammoniilytica
TTTTTGCGTATAACAATGGGTCACCACCCGCGAAGCAGGTGGGTTATAGTTCAAAATGCCTACACGCTGCGTAGACATTTTGAACAGGCTAAAGCCGTACTGAGATAATGCGCTGAAAGGCATTTGCTCCCAGCGCATTATTTCAAACTATATAGCCAAAAATTTCTCTTTTTCAGTGACTTCTGCTTACATTTTCCAATGCATTCTAAACTGTTCTACTTCACAGTCACCACACATACACGCCTCTTCTTCCCGGAACGAACCGTGATCCTTGCCTTGCCTTTCTTCTTTGCATATATTTTGCCTTTTGCATTTACAGATACAACTTTACTATTGGAACTTTTAAATGTTACTTTTTCCTGAGAAGTTACCGGAGCTACCGTTGTACGAAGAGTATAGCTTCTTCCTTTTTTCAGCGTCAACCGTGTATTGCTGATCTTTAAAGCCGTTGTTTTTACAATTCCTTGTTGTACATATACTCGTATCTTTTGGGTATACCCGCTGGCAAGCCTGATGGTAATAATCGTATTTCCTCTTGCTTTTCCAGTTACAACTCCCTTTTGTGATACACGGGCAATCTTTTTATTTCCGGTTGACCAGGAAACCACAGAATCTCCTTTGGCAAGACCTGTTACTTTCACTGTATATTTCTGTTTCACGCGCAGACGCAGGCTGGAAACATTCAGCTTTATGGATGGTGTCAGAGCCGGCACTGCAACGGTCATATATGCACCGCAGCTGCAGTAAGCTGTGCGAACACCTTCTTCCAGCGCAGTTGCTTCCTTAGTCAGCTGATATTCTCCATAATGATGTCCTGTTGCTGGAATCACAGTGTCAGCTAACCTTGTCTCATTTGTACCTGCTTCATCACTGAAGTATTTCCCACAAGCATTACAAGTCCAATACTCAGTATTTCCTGCTTCTGTGCAGGTAGCAGCTTTGCTGTCTGTCTTATTCAACTGATGCCCGGTGGCAGAAATCACTGTGTCTGCAAGCGTCGTTTCCTTTGTGCCTGCTTCATCACTGAAATATTTCTCACAAACACTGCAATACCAGTATTCCGCTTTTCCTGCTTCTGTACAGGTGGCTTTCTTTCCTTCTGTATGCAGCATATTGTTATGCCCACAGTATATCTGAAACCGAATAGTTATATTTCCTATATATTCTCCGATTCCATGGATTGTCACTTCTGCTGTACCAATATCCTGATTATCTTTATAAATCACTCTGTAATCAGTATCCTTAACCAAAACTTTACCATTACAAACAACTTTCACCTCTGGCCGGATAGCATTTCCTGTATATGCATATGCATCTGATTCCATTGAGGCCGCTGCCTGTGAAAGGAATATTTTTCCTATTATATCTATCAGATAACTGTTATCAGAAATCAGTGGATAAATAAATGCCTGGGGTGTATATTTAGTGGGAGATGAAAATGTATCCTTTTCAGTTCGTTCTTCCCGAAGTGTATTATGATTGAATCCTTTACTGTTCCATCCTGCCAGAAGATAGATCGTACGAATGCCGCTTAACTGGTCATCCCAGGTAGCATCTACCAGATACCAGGTATCATTATCCATCTTTACATAGTTCCACATATGTGCTTCCCCGGAACTTGCAGAACTA
>NZ_JAOQJL010000011.1:1981-42122 GCF_025566965.1 Blautia ammoniilytica
CTGTTTTTTAGAACTGATACTATAAGAATATCCACTTCCACGCATCCAGAATACTTCTGGATAATCATAGGTGAACGCATCCAGTGCTGCCTGCATATTGACACGCACCTGAAGTATGGCTTCGTCATATGCCTCATCCTGAACCAGCTGGTTATCTTGGACATTCGCCTCAAAGGTAACTGGTTTACTTGCCTGATACTCATAAGAAACTCCGTTAAATGTGCTGTAATTCACAAATAAGTTGGAAACATATGTGTTATAAACTTCCAACGCCATCCCATCTAACTGATTGCCATAAGAGCCATCATATTCTTTCAGTGAAAATACATGAATCCCGTCTGTGTCTCCTGGTTCTCCGTTCACGATCAGCGGAGAATCCAGTTCCTCTTCCACATACTCCAGAATAGTTCCTTCCTGAGGATCCTGTACATTTGTATCTGCATGGTCTGTAAACAGATTTTCTTCTGCCTCAGGATTAATACCAGCGGTAAATTCTGTTTTCTGTCCTTCTTCCCCTGCAGTCACTTCTTCTGGCTGTTCCGATTCTTCATCCTGAACATCTGTTATCTCTTGGGCTGCAGCATCTGTGTCGGCAACATCTTCCACATCATAAAACGCTTCTCCATACACTCCAGATGGTGATACTCCAAGAAGCACAGCCAATACTCCAGCCAGAATCTGATTTCGTTTTTTCATATACATCTCTCCATTTTTCTGCTAATACGATCTCTGTTTGCTACTGAAAGTATACCATTGCATGGCTTTCCTTTCCAGTTGTTTTTCGATACCATACGTTAATCTGGCAGCACATGCTGTATTGCGTAATCCTTCCACATTGGTTATAATTATTTCATCCAAAACTATTGAGAACACGGAGAATCTATTTCATGGACAAGCAAAAAACACTCCCCCAAAACTTAAGACGCATTCTTCCTTTCCTGATTTTTCTTCTTTTCATAAGCGGCGTATGTGTCATTGTTTACAAAGCCCAGTTCCGGTATGATCTGCACAAACCGGTTCAATATATCATGATGACAACCCACAAGACCAACGGCGAAGTCATCCTTACCAAAGATTCGCCTTCTCTTACAGAAGAATTTTCCTGTTCGGTACCTGAACTGCGAGCATTTTCAATGGAGTGCACTGCCTATCGTGCCAGTTCAGATGCCAGGATTTCCATTACCTTATCTGATACTGAAAGCGGCCAGATTCTTTACAGGGACAGCCAGAAAATCACCGGATTAATCAAGACTTCCAATTCCAGATACCTGAAATGCTCCTTAGATGAGGAATTTACAGACTCTGAATCCAGGCTTCTCCGGCTGGAACTTACCCTGGAACATGCACAGGATACAACTTTGCACTTTACAGCAAATCAGAGACAGATCCTTGTATCTTCTTTTAATGACAACCCTGCAGACCACAGCAATGTGATTTATTCCCTCAGCTACAGTGACAACAGCTTTATGTCTCTGTTTTATGCTGTTTTATGTGCTGCCCTGCTGCTTTTTGCTGCACTGACTTATTATCTGATTATGATTCGCTGCCAGAAGATCCAGCAGTTTTTTGTACCGCTTGCACTTATGCTTGGTCTTATTTTTCAATGCCTTGTTACCGTCCACGGCGTGCCGGACGAGTCCACGCACCTTGACACTGCATATAAGTATTCCAACCAGATCCTTTTTGTACAATCCACTGATACACCTGGCACCATTTACAAAAGGGAATGCGATGCAAGATTAAGTGAAATGCTGGCAAATGGTCTGGAAAGCAACTCCTATTATCAGCTGCTTTTTCATACCTTAGAACGGCCTTCTGATACACAGCTGGTACAGGTTTCCTATATCGATGGCACCAATCTGGTTCCCGGGATCGTATACCTGCCTGCAGCTCTTGGCATCAGTGTGGGACGGATTCTTGGGCTTTCAGCAATGCTTACTTTCCAGCTTGGCCGTATCTTTAACCTGCTGGTGTTTATCCTGCTGATCCGGCTGGCTATCGGTGTAACACCATACTGGAAAAACCTTTTCGGTGCCCTTGGATTGCTTCCTATCACCTTGCAGCAGGCTGCCTCTGCCTCTTATGACGCTATTATCAATGGACTGGTCTTCCTGTTCATTGCCCTGTGTTTCCATTGCCAAAACACTCAGGTCCTCCATAAGAAGCAATTGATTCCAACAGGGATACTTGCTGTTTTCGTGGCTGTGATCAAAGGCGGCGTATATCTGCCGTTGCTGTTTCTTTTGATTCTGTGTTTTCATCACAGGTCATCAGGAATGTATCCTGCCCGGAAACGTAAGCTGCTTCTTGGATCAGTTCTTGCCTTTGTCCTGCTATCAGCACTTGCCCTTGTAAAATTCATGCCTGTATTTCATGACTTTCTGACTTCTGCAGCTGCTGTTGACCAGGAAAATTCATTATATACTATTCCTTACGTACTTCAGCACCCGCTGCACACCGTTTATCTGCTGTGGAATACACTGATGAAATGCGGAGATGATCTTGTTCGTGGACTTCTTGGAGGCATGCTTTCCTGGTTGGATTTCCAGATAAATTGGATCTTTATCATTCTCCTGCTGATCTGCCTGCTTCTGCTTATAAATGTTAACGATGACAACAAAAGGCTTTCCCGTAAAGCACAGCTTGTGATTTCAGGAAGCTGTCTGCTATCCACGCTGCTGATCATGCTTTCCATGCTGGTAGGATATACACAGATGAAATGGAATTATATCCAGGGGCTCCAGGGGCGGTATTTCCTGCCACTTGCACCTGCATTTTTCCCATTGCTGACCACAAATATAGTTTCTGTAAATGTAAAGCAGGCATCCCGCACCTGGATGGTTCTTATTGGTACAGAGATCTTACTGGTGCTGCAGATGGCAGCCATGATCCTGTAACATATTCAAGAATGCCTCGGCATTCTTGCTGCGAGGTGCGCGTCATGCAATTGCATGACATACTTCTACTGCGCACCTCTGCAATCCTGCCGGAGGCTATATCAGCTGGGGGATTGACTCCCAGCTAATATAAAAACCACATAGGCGCATAGCACTGAAATTCATATTAATTATTGCAACAAAAAGCACAGTAGTTAAAGTCCATATTTTCGGACAATAACTTCTGTGCTTTTTAAATTAAGGGCTTTCACACTCAAAATCTTATTAATATTGATTCATATACCTGATCGTACATCAGATGTTCAGAAGATCGCTTAATTCCTTCAGTGCACCCTCTGTCTCATGTGCAAGAACCTTTTTGGCCAGAACCTTTCCAAGCTGTACGCCTTCCTGGTCAAAGCTGTTTAAGTTCCATACAAAGCCCTGGAACATAACCTTGTTCTCAAAGTGAGCAAGAAGAGCCCCCATTGCCTCAGGTGTAAGCTGTTCTCCAATGATAATGCTGGAAGGACGGCCGCCCTTGAAGTTCTTATTCTGGTTCTCATCTTCTTTGCCGCAGGCAAAAGCAACGATCTGTGCAGCAACGTTTGCACAAAGCTTCTGCTGGCTGGTGCTTCCCTGGATCACAACATCTGTACCCATCTGGTTGTTCTTAAAGCCAATGAACTGCAGCGGGATAATGTCAGTTCCCTGATGAAGCAGCTGATAGAAGGAATGCTGGCCGTTTGTACCAGGCTCACCGAAAATAACCGGTCCTGTCACATAATCTACAGGCTCGCCAAATCTGTTGACAGACTTTCCATTTGACTCCATATCCAGCTGCTGAAGGTGTGCCGGGAAACGGCTCAATCCCTGTGAATATGGTAATACAGCTGTGCTTGGATAACCAAGTACATTTCTCTCATATACACCGATAAGTGCATCCAGCATTGCCGGGTTCTGGAAAATATCCTCATTCTTTGCAAGGGCATCCTCTTCTCCTGCGCCCTTCAGGAACTGTGCAAATACATCCGGACCAAAGGCCAGGGATAATACTGCACCGCCTACTGCAGATGTGGAAGAGTAACGTCCACCGATATAGTCATCCATAAAGAATGCTGCCAGATAATCATCACTCTTTGCAAGAGGTGAAGTCTCACTTGTAACTGCGATCATATGCTTGGAAGCATCCAGTCCTGCATTCTTCAGGGCATCTTTTACAAAAGATTCATTGGTAAGTGTCTCAAGGGTTGTTCCTGATTTGGAAACCAGGATAAAGATAGAATGAGCAACATCAATAGATGCCAGAACTGCTGCTGCATCATCCGGATCTACATTGCTGATGAACTTCGCTTCCATCTTGAATTTATTATTTCTCTTTGCCCAGTTCTCAAGAGCAAGATACATGGCTCTCGGTCCAAGGTCACTTCCGCCGATACCGATCTGAACAACTGTAGTGAATTTCTCACCTGCAGCGTTTGTGATCTCACCTGCATGAACTTTATTGGCAAAATCTGCGATCTTCTCCTGCTGCTCTACATAGAAAGCACGTTTATCAACACCATCAGCCTCTACCTTGTTTCCAAGCTGGCCACGTGTCATATGATGAAGAACAAGACGTTTCTCTCCTGTATTGATCACCTCTCCATTGTAAAGAGCCTGAAACTTCTCTGTAAGCTGTGCTTCTTCTGCCAGCTTCTTCAATGCTTCCAGCACCTGGTCATCCACTGCTTTTGCAGCATAATGATAAGTCAGTCCTGCAGCCATGGGAACGCTGTATTTCTTCACACGCTCTGCGCCGCCCTCACCCTTCATCACATCTGCAACATCAACCTTCGCAGTCTGTGAAAGCTCTTTAAACGAATCAAGTGTATCCAGGTTTTTCCAGGTAATCATGATTGATTCCTCCTTAATCGTAATCTGTTCTTGTATTTTCTCTTTATTCAAAGCCATTATAATATTAAGGATGCTTAAATTCAACCCCGTTCTTTCCGGAATTATTCTTTTCAAAAAAGTGAAACATCCTTACATCAGCTTCAGGCCAGCAATCCTCCAAGTGTATGTCCGATCATTCCCTCTGCCGGAGAAAGTCTGAAATTATCCAGAATGGTTGCACCGGACACTGCAAAGGTATCCTGAACCGGCAGCTGCCCGCCTTTCAATCCAGGTGAATAAATCAGCAGCGGAGTCTGCTCTCTGGTATGGTCTGTGCCTGTATAGGTCGGATCATTTCCGTGATCTGCAGTGATCATCAGAAGGTCGTCTTCCCGGATCAAAGGCAGCAGCTGTGTCAGCTTTTCATCGAACTTCTCCAGTTCCCTGCCATACCCTTCCGGGTTCCTTCTGTGTCCCCACAAAGCATCAAAATCCACAAGATTTACAAATGTCAGACCATGAAAATCCCTTTTTGCAATCTCTATAGTCTGTTCCATTCCCTGCACACTGCTGTCAGAATGGTATTTTTCAGTAATGCCCTGATTGTTGAAAATATCTGCGATCTTGCCTACACTGATCACATCATATCCTGCATCCTTTAATATATCCAATGCTGTCTTCCCAAAGGGACTTACTGCATAATCGTGACGGTTTGGTGTCCGCTTAAACTCTCCCTTTTTGCGTCCCACGTAAGGTCTTGCGATCACACGGCCTACCTTCCATTCATCCTTCATGGTGATCTCACGGGCGATCTCACAGCATCTGTATAATTCATCCAGACCAAATGTCTCTTCATGCCCTGCGATCTGCAGCACGGAATCTGCAGAAGTATAAACGATCATATCTCCTGTACGGATCTGATGCTCTCCCAGGTCATCCAGGATCTTAGTGCCGCTCTCTGAACGGTTTCCTACAATCTTATGACCGGTTCTTTCTTCTAATTCATGGATCAGTTCCGGTGGAAAACCATGCTCTGTAAATGTTTTAAATGGTGTGGTGATATGAAGCCCCATCATCTCCCAGTGACCGGTCATGGTATCCTTCCCCAGGCTGGCTTCATTTAAGCGGGCATAATATCCTAAAGGATGATCAGAAGGTGCCACATGTGAAAGTGTGCACAAATTCCCAAGCCCCAGCTTTTCCATAGCCGGAAGCTTCAGTTCTTTTACTGTTTGGTCAATGTGTCCAAGAGTATCTGCACCTGCATCTCCATACTCTGCAGCATCCTTCATAGCTCCAATTCCAAGAGAATCAATTACGACCAGAAAAATACGTTTATATTTTCTCATTTGGCTACCTCTTTCTTTTAATTAGCCTATCGCTCTTTCTTTCATCTGCTCAGTCTTTCACAGCTCATTTTACACCATCTTTCACTTTCCGTCCACAACTCTCCCCAGACGGTTGTATATGGTATAAGCATCTTCAATGTGGGGAATAGGATCGTTGTCGCTATATGCTCCTGCTGTCACCAGAATGTACTCTCTGTCTTTAATCCTGGCAAAGCTTGCAAGGCAATGGCCAGCCACATCCGTATACCCAGTCTTCCCGCCCAGTATCTCTCCTCCGGTTACAGACGGATCAGGCATATTCTTAAGCATACTGCTGTAATAGGTGATCCCGTCCGGGTGAAGGTTGGTTCCCTGGGAAGTATGTCTGACTGCCTGGGCAATCTTGCGAAATACCGGATTATGCACTGCATAACGCATAAGAACTGCAATGTCCCGGGCTGTACTGTAATGCTCAGGATCATGGAGTCCTGTACAGTCACAAAAATGGGTTCCATCCATCCCAAGCTTTTTTGCTTTCTCATTCATTTTTTCCACAAATTTTGCTTCGGAACCGGAAATATCCTGTGCCAGTGCCAGACAGCACTCTGCTCCGGATGGCAGCATAACACCATATAACAGATCCAGAGCTGTTACCTTCTCACCAAGCTGAAAGCCTGCCTGAGTGGCATCATGCTTGTACAACTGATCAATGTCATCCCCTGAAAGGGTTATCTGCTTCTGCAATCCTGGTAGTGCCTCTATAGCTACAATCGCTGTCATAACCTTTGTCATGGAGGCCGGGTACATCCGTTCCTCTCCTGATACCTGACTGATCACCTTACCGCTTCTTTCATCCATAAGAACTGCACAGGTACTCCAGATCCCGGACAAATCTAGGTCAGCGATCACAGGAGAAGAAAATTTCCCTGCTATGTCTGCTGCAAAAGAACTAACACCTCTATTCCATCCCAGGGCACATCCAAAGGCTGTCAATGCCAGAATCTGCACCAACAGACAAATCAGCAGCCGTTTTCTATAATTTCTCCGTCTGCGTTTCCTTCGCCCTGCTGCCATCCTTTCTCCTCCTTAATACAGGAAAGCCTCCCCGGTGCCCATACTGGCTCCGGCGGAGGCTTTATCTTACTGTCTTAATCTATTAAGCTAATTTCATTGGGTTGATCTTCACACCAGGTCCCATTGTAGGAGCGATTGTAACGCTTCTTAAATACTGACCTTTCAGTGTGCTCGGTCTTGCCTTTAAAATAGCTCCAATCAGCGTCTGGAAGTTGTCGCTTAACTGCTCCTCGGTAAAGGAAGCTTTACCAACCGGAACATGGATGATATTTGTTTTGTCAAGACGGTACTCGATCTTACCGGCTTTGATATCATGAACCGCTTTTGTAACATCCATGGTTACAGTACCAGCTTTCGGGTTTGGCATTAAACCTTTCGGTCCAAGTACACGACCCAGACGTCCTACAACGCCCATCATATCAGGTGTTGCAACAACAACGTCGAAATCCAGCCATCCTTCGTTCTGGATCTTCGGAATAAGCTCCTCAGCTCCTACGAACTCAGCGCCTGCTGCCTTTGCTTCCTCAGCTTTAGCGTCTCTTGCGAATACAAGAACACGAACCTTTTTACCTGTTCCATGTGGCAGAACAACTGCACCACGGATCTGCTGATCTGCATGACGTCCATCGCAGCCTGTACGGATATGAACTTCGATGGTCTCGTCAAACTTTGCAACTGCAGCTTTTTTCACTAAGCTGATTGCTTCTGCGGTATCATATAATGTTGAGCGGTCAACTGCTTTCGCAGCTTCCACATATTTCTTTCCTCGTTTCATTTCTATAACCTCCTGTGGTATTTGCGGGGAAAAGCCCTCCCACTATCTACTTATAATCAATCAACTACTTCGATTCCCATACTTCTTGCAGTACCAGCAATCATGCTCATAGCTGCTTCGATGGATGCTGCATTCAGGTCTTTCATCTTCAGCTCTGCAATCTCCTGAACCTGAGCCTTTGTAACCTTTGCAACTTTTGTTTTGTTCGGTACGCCGGAACCAGATTTGATGTTTGCAGCTTTCTTAAGAAGAACTGCAGCCGGCGGAGTTTTGGTTATGAAGCTGAAACTTCTGTCTGCGTAAACAGTGATAACAACCGGAATGATCATATCACCCTGATCTGCTGTTCTTGCGTTAAACTCTTTTGTAAACTGAACGATATTTACACCGTGCTGTCCAAGAGCTGGACCTACAGGTGGTGCTGGAGTTGCTTTACCAGCGGGAATCTGTAATTTTATATAGCCTGTTACTTTTTTTGCCATTTTCGGCACCTCCTATGTGGTATTGGCGGGGGTATATCCCTCCCACGATATCGTGTTACCTGATTAATAATTTACATTTTCTTGATCTCTGCGAAACTGATCTCTACCGGTGTTTCGCGGCCGAACAGTTCAACATTGATAGTCACAACCTGTTTTGGCAGATTAATAGCTGATACAACACCTGTGGTATCTTTCCAGGCTCCGCCTGTTACCACAACCATGTCTCCTTCTTCAAAATCCACCTGAACGCTCTCCTCATGGATGCCAAGGGGCTGCATTTCTGCTTCTGTCAGAGGCACCGGCTTGGATCCCGGCCCTACAAATCCCGTAACTCCCCTGGTGTTGCGGACAACATACCAGGTATCATCATTCATGATCATGTTGAGGAGCACATAACCTGGAAACATTTTTTTCTGGACAGATTTGGCAACGCCATTCTTCATCTCCACTACATCCTGCAGCGGAACACGAACCTCCAGGATCTGGTCTTCCAGATGTCTGTTCTCAATTGTTTTTTCAATGTTGGCCTTTACCTTGTTCTCATACCCTGAATAGGTATGAACCACATACCATTTTGCTTCTGACATACAATCCACCTTTGTCCTTATTTAATTAAAAGATTTATGCATTCCAGAATGCCTGCATCCATCACGCTGATGATCACGCCCAGCAGAATTGTCACGATCAGAACGACGATTGTCTGTTTAATAAGAGTAGGACGGTCTGTCCAAATGATCTTTTTGAACTCGGCCTGAACTCCCTGAAAGAAACCCTTCTTCTGGCTTTTATCAGCAGATTTTTCTTTTCCTTGCATAGCCTAACCTCACAATCTCGTGACTACTTTGTTTCCTTGTGCATTGTGTGTCTCTGGCAGAATTTACAATATTTCTTGGTTTCCATTCTCTCAGGATGGTTTTTCTTTTCCTTAGTCATATTGTAGTTCCGCTGCTTGCACTCCGTACATGCTAATGTAATCCTAACGCGCACAACTTCCACCTCCAGTGTTTTCATTTGCACGGTCTTCTTTTGCCTTCAAAAAGCATATCCGTCACCAATTTCGGGCATAAAAAAAAGACCTAACTTCCATGTCGCTTGTCAAGTGTACCACAAAACATACCTGTCCGTCAAGTCTTTTCCTGTAATTTCAGATTAGCTTTTCTATAGTTTTTCTATAGTCTTTTTCTATAAATCCTTTTCTATAAATTTGTACTGCCCTTTAAAATATGTTTTCCGGAATCAATTCCAGTAATTCTCAATTTCTTTTTTCAGGGTTTCCATGCCTTTACATCCAAGAATATACAGATAGATTTCAAAAATCTCTTCATCCGGCACAAAGATTTCCTGAGTCTTCAGACTCCGCAGCGTAGCCTGGTGATAAGGGGCAAGAAAGCTTTCCAATCGTGGGAAATCCTTATTCTTGTACAGATTTACGATCACATCCTTATGGGTTGTGTAATATTTTTCCAGGCGGATCTTCTCTGCACAGAACTGTACATACTCCCAGCACCAGGTGGCATAATCGGTTTTAGGATTCTTCATATCTTCCATAGTCTGCCAGTTTTCACCGGTAAGAGGCGTCCTGTCACCGATATGTGAAATGCTTCCATCAGCCACACAGCTTCTCACCAGTTTTTTCAGATCTTCCACAGTACCATACCTGGATAACCAGACATCCAGAAACTCTTCTCCCTTTCCGGATGCAGCATATTCTGCTGCCTTGTGGCTTCCCATATATAGATCCTGCAGGATCAGGGATGAAAGTTCCTTTCTTGCATAAGATTTCCCTGCATATTCCATAGCCTTTCGATAGTTCTCAAAAGCTTGTTCCGTCTGACCTTGCTTCTTTCTTGCATCGCCTGCAAGCTTATACACCTGAGCCAGCTTATTTTTGTGGATCTGATAATCCTTAACCTTTTCTGCGATCCATTCCAGTTCCCCGGGTTCTTCCGTGTACAGGATCTCTGTGCGAAGCTTTGCCAGTTCCCCAGGGTATCCAAGCCGTTCCCATGCCTTTGTCAGTGCCGGGCCATACAGTTCCCTGTTCTTTTTTCTTCTGCCATTCTCCCGCACCTGTACAAAAGCAGTCATCTCATCGGTAAGAAGCTCCATTTCTTTTACTGTTCTGGCAGTGCTGACCCGTGTCAGATATACCAGGCTTTTCATCCGTTCCGAACGTGGCAGAAGCCGGAACCAGAGCTCTGCCAGATTCCGTGCTGCTTCTTTTTCCCTGTTGGCAAGAAGTGCCTGGCAGGTATCTCCGGCTTGTTGTTCATATAGTGCAAGAAACAGATCCAGTTCCTTATGCACGATCATATTTGAAGTTTTCTCCCTTGCCTGTGCAAATACAACAAGAGCATCTGCACATCTTCCCCGCATCCACAGAAGCTCTCCTCTGTATTTCAGGAAATAACCATCCTCTGGAAATTTACGCAAGGCCTCTTCGATAAAACGTTCTGCCTCTGTGCCATCCTGAGTTTCTCTGGCCTCTTCCATATAAAATCTGCCAAGAAATCTGGTGATCTGAAGATGATCCGGATATTTCTCATGAAGGGAAAGAGCTGTCTCTTTTGCAGAAGGTTTCTTGCCGCCGGCATAGTCTGCAATAGCATGCCTGAATCGTTCCAGATCCTTTTCCTGCTCTATTCCTGTCACATTTCTGAAAAATCCCTCTGATTCTTCTTGCCCACTGTCCTTAGTTCCGGAAAGAATGCGAAGCTTGCTATGCATAATCGCCCGTTGTAATCTGCCCTTTCGGATCCCCGGCAGATAGTCTTCCCTTAACTCCTGATAGCTGATTCCTTCAACTGTTGCAGATCTTTGCGCATCCTCTTCCGCCGGAAATTGAAAATCCGTCCATTCATCCCCGTAAACCTGCGTCAGATATTCACTGGCCTTCCCTGGGATCATTACCTGCACTCCCTGGAAATCACAGGTTCTCCCAGGAAATAATATCTCTTTTTCCATAAAAAGAAAGCGTTCTCCCACATGTACTGCAAATTTGCTGCAGTCTTCCTCTCGAAAGGCCTGCATACGCTTTTCCAGTTTTCCAAGGACATGCCTTTTCCCTGTAAGTCTGCCAGAAAGATAATATCTGTAATATCTGGATGGTGAAATCCCCCAGGACGTTCCATGTACCTCCTGTGAATCTGTAAGATCCAGGTAAAGCCCCAGATCCCTCCTGTATTTCTCAAAGGCTTCCTCAGACACCGGATCCAGTATCCTGATATGGATCCGCTCCCCTGCAGGTCCTGACCCCAGAATCTGCTGTTTTTCCAGGGCACAGCCAAAATCCTCACCATATCCTGCCATGGGCTCAGGGTAAAGTATCCTGTCCTTAGGCAGTTCTTTCCCGGCTATCTCCCCAAGCCGGTTCCAGTCTGCCCTTGGCATGTAAACCTTTATTTCTGTCTCTCCACCGGCAAATCCGGCTCTTCCTACTGCAGCAAGTGTTGACTCTTCTGCCAGTACATACCGAAGCTCATTCTCTTGACATATGTGATCCAGCTCCTGAAAAAGCTTTAACAGATGCTCTTGTTTCTCTGTCATTTTTATCATTCCCCTTATGTAAAAGTCCCGTAACTGTAAAAGCAATGAACAGTTGCAATGTCTCTAAAATAATAACATACTTTTACAAATTATAGAATAATATTTTACATTTTTCTTTCTGCCAGTGGTTTGCTTTGCAGTTTCACCGGCATATGATATAATGACATCATGAAATTGATTCAGTGAGGACAGATTATGAAAAGAGTAATTACATATGGGACCTTCGACCTGCTGCATTACGGCCACATCAATTTGCTGCGACGGGCCAAGCAATACGGCGATTACCTGATTGTGGGACTTTCCACAGATGAGTTCAACTGGAATGAAAAGCAAAAGAAATGCTATTTTTCATATGAAAAAAGGAAGCAGCTTCTGGAAGCTATCCGTTATGTAGACCTTGTGATCCCGGAAGAGAACTGGGAGCAGAAGATATCTGATGTTAAGGAATATCATATCGATACTTTTGTAATGGGGGATGACTGGGAAGGAAAATTTGATTTTCTGAAAGATTACTGTGATGTAGTCTATCTGCCTCGCACCCCTGAGATTTCCACCACTCAGATCAAAAAAGACCTGACAGAGAAAAAGACAGTCGCCCCCACCCGTGAAACGGGTGGCTCGTAGGATGGCTATAAGCCTTTAATGCTAGGCCAGCGTCTCAAGGCGCTGGCTTTCGCTTTGCTCCAGCCACATTGCTCTTGACTCGTCGCCGCCCTTAAAAGGGCATTTGTACTACTTCGCCTTAACCCTTAAAAGGGTCCTCATATTCTTTTACGCTAAGTTTATCCTGCATAATATCATATTTTTCCTGCTCTTGGATATACTTGCGTACTGTGGCGTCATTTACTCCTACTGTACTAACATAGAATCCTTCACTCCAAAAATGTCTGTTTCCAAATTTGTACTTTAAATTTGCGTGTCTATCAAATATCATAAGTGCTGACTTTCCTTTTAAATATCCCATAAAACTAGATACGCTATATTTTGGTGGTATGCTGACCAACATATGAATATGGTCGGGCATAAGATGCCCTTCGATTATTTCTACTCCTTTATAAGAGCATAACTGTTTTATAATGTCACGAATATCAGCTTTGTATTGATTGTAAATTATTTTTCGTCTATACTTTGGAGTGAAGACAATGTGATATTTACACATCCATTTTGTGTGTGATAAATCATTCGTTTTCTTTGCCATAAAATCACCTTTCCTTTCGTAAATAGTGGCTGGACACCTCTATTATAGTACGGAAAGGTGATTTTTGCGTATAACAATGGGTCACCACCCGCGAAGCAGGTGGGTTATAGTTCAAAATGCCTACACGCTGCGTAGACATTTTGAACAGGCTAAAGCCGTACACAAAAGGCTGGCAGCCATCGCCGCCAGCCTGCGAAATTTAGTTTTCTTCATGGGCCGTGTCCTCCTTTTCGGGTGCCTCCGGCTTCGGGTCAGTATGGCCCGAAGCGGTAAGGCTGTTTTTGGGGTCATTCAGAAAAGCCATAAGCTGGGCGGGCGTCAGTTTGAGGGAGCGCACCGCCTGCACGATCTGGCTGTTTTCTTCCTCCTGTTTCTGCTTTTCCAGCTCCCGGATTTTGGCCTGCCATTCGGCGGCCTTCTCCCGGGCTTTTTCCAGTTCCTTATCGAGCTTGTCGATTTTGTTCATGCAAGGACTCCTTTCCTCTGGCTCACAAACGCCCGAAGGCATAGAAATGTGTCTGCCAGTAGCTTGAATTGATGTTTGCGTATTGGATGGGTGAACCACAATGAAGCATCATCCCGTCGCCCACATAAATCCCCACATGGGACACAGGGCCGGGGCTGTCATAGGTTCCCGTGAAAAAGATAATGTCGCCGGGCTTTGCCTCGGAGGGAGAAATGATAGCACACTGGTTGTAAATGCCCTGCGCTGTGGTACGGGGCAGGTTGTGGACGCCGCTGGCCGTGTACACCCAGCAGACAAAGCCCGAACAGTCAAAGGAAGTGGACGGGCTGGAGCCGCCCCACACATAGGGCCAGCCGATGTACTTTGTGGCTTCTTCCATGAGCGCCGCAAAAGCCGGGTCATCCAGCGCCTCGCTGGGTATCTCATAGCTGGGGCCGGTATCTTCGCCGCCGTTGTAAATCCCTTCCCACAGATAGGGCTTGTTGCCTTTGAGCTGCTGCATAACGGTGTAGATTTCCCGCTGCTGTTCGTTAAGCCTCGGCAGGATCACGGCGGGCAGCGTTTTGTTTGTGAGGGTCACATTGAGAATGTAATACTCATAGGGGACTTCTTCGGTGGTGGTTTCCCCGGTCTCCGGGTCGGTGCTGGTTTCGGTGCGGTAGCGTATCTCGACTTCCTCCGTCAAGGTCAGTTCATACTGTGCCTCGAAGATTTCCCGCAATTCGTCCTGCACCTGTTCCCGGAAATACACATGGTACTTTGCCGAGAGATAGGACGCCAGCTCATAGGGGTTATGGCCGATCTCGTCCACGGAATAGCGGTACTCGTCATAGCCGGGATGGGTGCTTTCGATGTTCGCTACCGTCTGCGCCAGCTCGTTTTCCAGCGCCGTGTAGTCCTCGTCCACGCCCAACAGGTCCGTATCCTCCGAGGCGTAGGAGGTGCCGGATAACGCATTGGCAAGGCCGCTGCCAAGCGTGGGAAAGATGGAGCTTACCGCCGACACAAGAAAACAGAGCAGCAACAGCAGGAGCAGGACCAGCACCGCCACAGGATGACGGGTCACAAACTGCGCCGCCCGCCGGGTCGCAGTTCCCGAAGCGGCAGCGGTTTTCTTTGCGGCCTTTGCGCCCTGTTTTGCAGCCGCCTTTGCTTCTTTGGAATACCGGCGTTTCAGTTTCCATTTCTGCTGCACACGGGAAAGCGGATTGCTGGTAAGCTCCGGGTGCTCGGAGGTCATCTTCTGAAAATCCACATTGGCCCGGGCTTTTATGTCCTTCCGTTCCCACTTTGCCACCTTCCGGGCCGGGTGTTCCTGCCAGCGGCGTTTGGCATAGCGGGTCAGTTTCCGGGTTCCGGCCTCTGCGGCCAGCTCGGATTTATGGGCTCCTTCCACACCCACATTTTCATGCTCGACCTCGTGTATCTTGTTGTGGACATAGAACCATGCTTCTGTACGGGCTCCCCGGACTGCCTTTTTTGCAAGCCCCGGCGGCTTCTTCGCTGCCCGTTTTGCCTCGGTCTTGTCCAGTTTCTCCCGGGCCTTTCCCAGCTTTCCCCCGGCGTGTTCCGCTTTTGCCTGTGCTTTCTGGTACTTGTCCTTTTTGCTCCCGGCCTTCTCGGCGGAGCCCTCCGGCTCCTGTGCCTTGCCGGTATCCTGCGGCCCGCCCGCTTCATCTTCCTGCCTCATGCGGTCAGAGGGACGGCTTTTCCGGCTGTCCTCTTGAAACTTGCCGCTTTTGGACTTCGGGCCATCATGGCCCGAAGGGCTGTCCTGCCCGGTATCCTCGTCCTCAAACCGCAGGCGTCGGGATGGTGCGGGGGAAGGCCCTTCCCGTTCAGCCGGTCCGGGGCGATTGCCCCCGGTATCCTCCGTCGGCCCCGGCCTTTGAAAATTCTGTTTGTCCGGTTTTTTTCCGATGATGTATCCCTCCTTTCCAAACCTCGGGCCATCATGGCCCGAAGTGTGTTATGCCCGGTTCATTTCCTGTTTTTTGTCCTCCGGGCGGGTGGTCATAATGGCGTACAGCTCGGTATTCTGCGGGAAGCGGTCAACAAACGGGATGGTGGTGTTTCCGAAGAACAGCAGCCCTTCGCCGGAATTGGTATGGGTCACATAGGAAAGCTGGTGGGGGCTGATCCCAAGCTGTTTGGCTAAAATCTGCCGGTCCCCCTGTGCCTGCGAGAGCAGCACAAGGAAGTCCGAGTTTTCAAAGATGTTCTCGATCTCCGGGCTTGCCAGAAAATCCTTTACGTTCTGCGTTAAAGCACTGGGAACGCACCCTTTTTTTCGCAGCATTTTCCAGATTGCCACACAATAGCTTGCCGTCAGACGGTCACGGAGCAGCACATGAAATTCGTCGAAGTAGCACCATGTAGCGATACCGCGCAGGAAATTCATGGACACCTGCGAGTTTACCAAGTCCTGCATAATGAGCATGGCAATCGTCCGAAGCCCGGCACCCAGCTTTTTTAAGTCAAGGCATACCAGACGGCGGTTCAGGTCCACATTGGTTTCATGGTTGAACACGTTAAGGGAACCCGACACATAGATTTCAAGGGCAGTTGCCAGCCGTACCGCCTCGCCCTCCGGCTGGGAACAGAGCAGGTCATACAGGGTTTGGAGGGTCGGCATTTTGCTTGTTTCCGGGTCCTGCAAGTGTTCCCGGTACATCTGGCGTACACAGCGGTCAATGACGGTCCGCTCCACCGGCTGCAAGCCATCCTTGCCGCCGACGATCAGCTCCATCAGCGACAGGATAAAGTCGGCTTTCAGCGCCATCGGGTTTTCCTCGTCAAAGCTCAGGTCAATGTCCATCGGGTTGATGTGGTGGGGGCTGTCCGGGGCGATCTCGATGACCTGTCCGCCCAGCCGCTTGATAAGGGGCGAGTATTCGCCCATCGGGTCCACCACAATGATCCGGTCACGGGTGGCAAGGAACACGTTCACAAGCTCCCGCTTTGCGGCAAAGGATTTGCCGGAGCCCGGCACGCCGAGGAACAGACCGTTGGGGTTTTTGAGCTTTTTCCGGTTTGCCATGATGACGTTATGGGAAAGTGCGTTGAGCCCGTAATAGACGGCTTCGCCATCCATGCGGAGTTCCTGCGTCATAAAGGGAACGAAAATGGCCGTGGAGCTGGTCGTCATGCCGCGCTTGATCTCAATGCCGTTATGGCCCAGCGGAAGGCTGGAAAGAAAACCGTCCTCCTGCTGGAAGTCCAGCCGCTTCAAGGTGCAGTTGTATTTCTGGACGATACCCGACACCGTGAACAGGTCATTGTCCAGTTCCCGGCGGGTCGGGGCCATGTTTACCACAAGGAAGGTCAGCAGGAACATTCTTTCATTCCGGCTCTGTAAATCTTCCAAGAGGGTCTTTGCGTCGTTGCTGTACGTTACAAGGTCGGGTGGAAGTATGTCCATGTCGTACCCTGACCGGGCTGCCTTCTTTTGTTCCTCCACCTTCATCTTGTCAATGTCGGAGACTTTGGCCTTGATGGATTTCACGGCGGCGGCCTGATCGACGGTTTGGATATGGAGAGTGATGGTCATTTCCGCATCCATTTCCAAAAGCTCCGCCAGCAGCTTGTCCGAGAGCTCTGAGGCCAAAATCTGCAAGTAGGAGGCAGCGCCCCAAGTCGTCCCCACCCGGAACAGACGGCTGAAACGAAAATCGAAACTGTCCGGGGCGATAAAGTCTTTGGTGGAAAGCCCGGTTTTGGGGATCATATCCCATGAAAACCGGAAGGGGGAGCCGCTGCCGGGGTGGAGTTGCCCGTGAAGAAGCTCCAGCCGTTCCAGCCCCGAAAGGGAGCGGCACTTGACGCCCAGCTTTTTGAAGTTCCCGCAAATGTCCGCCTCTACACGTTCCAGCCTTGCCCTGGCGGTGGGAAGGTCGTCCACGTTCACGCCGAAGGTCAGGAGCTTTGTGCGGACAATGCCGTTGTTGCTTTTGGCGATCTGGTTTTCCAGCATTTCCACATACTCACACCGGACGCTGTTGTAATCATCGTCCTGCATGGGGATGTTCACGCTGTACCGGCTGCCCGGGCGGCTCCGGTGGTTGAGGAAGGAAAGCTGAAACGGAAGGCTGCTGTCAAAGTAGTTGAGGCAGGCGCTCCACCCGTCAAAGATGGCCGCCTGATCTTCGGACTGTGCGAGCTGGTAGTTGATGTCCTCGTATTCAATGGTTTTGGTGTAATAGCGGTCCGCTACCCGGCACACCCCGTCCCGGTACATTTCCCGGTAAGGGAGGGTCTGCTGGGCGGTGGTGGGAATGTTCTTTCCTTTTGTGAACAGACCGGTAAGGCTCTGCTTTTCAGGCTTTCTGCTTGCGGGCTTTCCGGCCCTTCTGCTGTTTCGCAATCGGCTGCGCCTCCTTTCTGGCGCTAAGCAGCGCATAGAAGTTTTCGGTTTTGTAAGGCCGCACACGGGGATAGAGGAACCGGGTGCGGATGATGTTTTTCAGCACTTTTTCCAGCGGCAGACCGTCTCGTTCATACATAGCCAGAAAGAAGAACGGGAGCATGAGGCCGATCATCAGGAACATGGCGGCGCTGTTCCCGATACTGCCACGGGAAAACAGGTAAGCCGGGAGGCCCACCGCCGCCGCGCTGGAAAAACAAACAAGCTGGCGCTTCGTTAGGTTGAAGGCCAGCTTTGTCTTGATTTTGGAAAGGTCTTTTGGTACTGGCACATAGGCCATTTTGGTACACCTCCTTTATTGCTTCGGGCCAGCATGGCCCGAGGTTATCTTGCGGCCTCTTTGGCCGGGGCTGTGCTGCGGGCAGCTTCGACGGCTTCTCGTCCGCTCTGCCTTGCCCGCCAGTATTCGGGGTTATACTGCCGGATGGACTGATTGAGTTTTTCTTCAAACTGTCCTTTGTCCTTAATGCGGTCAGGGATGTTCCACAGTTTTTTGTCCAGCAGCTCCCGGAGCACCACACTTTCCTGTGCGTCCTCCTCATAGCAGATATAGCCCTTATTCTTGAAGCCGCACTTTTTCGCCGCTGGGGAGAGGACGGCGGCCACCTCATTTGCCACCATCGTTCCGCCGTGGCTGGCGGTAGATACCAGAAACACCCCTGGACAGAGGGTTTCATAGCTCTGCACCTCGCCCCACGGGGAGCTTTTCGGTGCATGGAACATTCCGCCCGTCCGGTTCCGGTCCGCCTGCATGAGCGCCGCCTTTTCCAAGATGGCGCGAAGTTCCGGGGAAAAGTAGGCGTATTCCCGAAGGACACGGGTGGCCTCCCCGCCGCAGGCGTTCATCAACAGGGTATAGGCGTCGCTGTCCGCTTTGGTACAGCGGCCCAGCAGTTTTCCGTCGTAATAGCAGGCCGCGTCATAGCCCGTCCGTTTGCGTGGCATGGTTCCCGCCTCCTTTCTGCTTCGGGCCAACATGGCCCGAAATCAACGCTCCGCACCACGGCTGGTCTTTTCCTTTGGGGACCGTTCTGCCTTTGCCTGCTCAGCAGCCGCTTTCCCGGCTTTGAGCTGGTCGCTGATGGACGCACGCCCCACAGAGCCGCGCTCCGCCATCTGTTCCAGCTTTGCCTCATAGGCTTGCAGCACAGCGGTATTGAGCTGTTCACGGAACTCCTTTGTAACAGGGTAGGCCATATCCCGATAGCCGCCTTTGCCGTCCGGCTGGCTGGGCATCCCCACGAAAAGACCCTTGCTGCCCTGGACGATTTTCAGATTTTCCACCACAAAGCAGTCATTGAATTTCACGCTGGCAAAGCCCATGAGGTTTTTCACAGGTTCGATGACCCGCACGCTTACATCCAGCTTTATAGGGGCGGCTGGTGTTCCGCCCGCAGTTTTTTCCTGCATGGATTTCTCCTTTCCGCTTCGGGTCATCATGGCCCGAAGTCTCTTAATGGCAGCCGAAGATGGATTTTGCAAGACTGCCTGTTTTGAATAAGGTAAAACACAGCAGCACCGTATATCCCACACAGCCCCAGATCGCCCCGATGGGGTCGCCGTCGGTGGCGATACTCTGGATCAGCACCGCATAGATGGCGACACAGACCAAGATCAATAGACCTTGAAAGCCCACCGCAAAGAGGGAGCGGAAATAGTTCTGCCCCATGTGTCCGGTTTCCCTGTTGGGGACGGTGGCAAACGGGATAGGCGCTAAACTTGTGAGTAAATAAATTTCAATCATACGGCCATATACGATAACGAAGATCACGATGTTTAAGGCAATCATGGTAAGCTGGATCAGGAAGGACTGGAGCCAGAGTCCGAACAGAGGGCCTAACTCCATCGCTTCAAGCTCTGTCCGCAGACTGTCCAGCACATCCGGCGTGATCTCTGTCCCGTTCTGGATAATGCCCGCTGACTGCTGTATCACATGCTGGCTCACATCAAAGACCGCCAGCACGATATTGAAGGTATTCGTCAGGATCATCACAGCCACAAAGGTTTTGAACACCCACTTAAAAAACATCCATGTGTCAACTTCATGGAGGTTGTTGCGTTCTATGAGCATCTGTATCAGTTCATAGGTCATAACAAAAGTGAGGATGACCCCGGCGATTGGCAGAATGGCAGTTTCGGAGATCTGTCGTATCATGGAAAAGACCCCGGCGTTCCAGTCCGCCGGGGTCGTGCCTACCTGTGTGGCGATCTCGCCAACGCTCTGATTGACGTTATCGAAAAGGCCGTCCAGATTTCCCATGATACCATCGACGAGCAGACCTTTCAGCCATTCAACGATTGCGTCGATGATAAAGTCCATACATCAGCTCCTTTTCTGGAAAAGGGACAACGGGTGACACTTAGCTGAACAGGCCGGACAGCAGAGGGATAAGCTGAAGGCCGATCAGAACGACACCGCCGCCAGCCATGAGCTGTTTTATGTCTTTTATGAGAAAATATTTGCTCGAAATGAGCCTTGAAAAGATTAAAATAGATTAAATTTTGATAGATTTTTCTTATTTATGGGAGCCGGAACCTCTTTCGATGGTTCCAAGCTCCGGTATTGGTTTTAAGTTGAAATGAATTTCCATTGTGACCGTTTCAGGAGTACGGCAGTAATTTTCTGTTCCGTCTTTCTCCTGCGGTTCTGAGATAACGATTTTACTGATCAGCCGGTTCAGAAGATTGGCATCCAGTTCTTTGATGTCCGCATACTCGCTAATATCGTCAATCCACTGCTGGGACTGTGCATCCAGTTTTTCTTCCGTATTCAGCACACTCTCATTCTGGAAAAGTTCCTTTTTGATATCTGTCTGCTCCTTCTGTGTCTTCTCCAGCATCTTATCAAAAACAGATTCTGTAATCTTGTCATTGATAAGGTCATCATACAGTTTTGCAATCAGCCGGTCTAACGTTTCCAGGCGGTCTTTCTGCTTTGATACCAGCTTCTCCAGACTTTCCCTGTGTCCCTGTGTATCTTCCTCGCATAACTCCTTTACCCGGTTTTCCAGTTCTGTTCCGTCTCCGGTAACTGCTTTTGCACATTCCTGGATTCTGGTAAGGACTGCATCATACAGGTCATCAGCGTCCACCCGGTGCTGGGTACAATGTGCTTTCCCCTTATGGATATAAGTGGAACAGGTATAAACTTCATGCTGGTCTTTGGTGTGCGTCTTCTTCAACGTCAACGCACCGCCACACTCTGCACAGCGGAGTAATCCGGCAAACATGCTGTATTCTCCCTGTTCTGTCTGGCGTTTCCTGCCTTTCATCTTTGCCTGTACCAGATCAAATACATCCTGCGGAATGATTGCTTCGTGGGTATCCCTGACTGTGATCCAGTCCTCCGGAGCTTTATCTCCCTGATTGCCAATCTTGAAACGGTAGTACCTTTTCTGGGAAGCCATGTCACCACAGTAAACGGGATTCATCAGCAGGGATTTCAGATAGGATTCATCCCATACATATTTCCCATTTTCCGGGTCTTTCTTTTCCCATTTTGTGTAATAGGTGCGGAGTCCCCGTTTCCGGTGCCACCATGACGGGCAGGGAATCTGCTGGCGTTCCAGTTCTCTGGATATAAAGTTAATCCCATGACCGTCCACCGCCCACTGGAAAATTTTCCGGACAATCGGTGCTGTCTCGTCGTCAATCAGGAGATGTCCCTTTTCCTCCGGGTCTTTCTGATATCCCAGTGGTGGAACAACACCTGTAAACTTTCCCTTGGTTGCCTGCAGGTGATAGGACGCATGGACTTTCTTGGAAATATCTCTGGAATACATCTCGTTCAGCACGTTCTTAAATGGGGCAATCTCATTGTCTCCGGCAAAGGTATCCACATTATCATATAATGCGATATACCTTACTCCATGCTTTGGGAAAAACTCCTCCATCAGAAATCCTGTCTGTACATGGTTTCGTCCCAGTCGGCTCTGGTCTTTGGTAATTACAAGATTCACCAGTCCTTTTTCACAGGCTTTGAGAAGTCTCTGCAAATCAGGTCGGTCTGTGTTCAATCCTGTATAACCATCGTCCTGAAACACATCCACCACCTGCCAGCCCTGTGACTGACAGTAATTCACCAGTATGTCTCTCTGGTTGGAGATGCTGGCACTCTCTCCGGTCAATTCGTCATCTTTGGAAAGTCGGCAGTATACACCAACTCTCCAGGTTGCATTTCTTTCTATATTGTTACTCATATATCTGTTGTTCATCTGATACCTCCGTTACTTTGCACATCCTACGCAGATTTCAGATTACTGAACTCATAATCATTATACTGCTTATCTTTCATTATTGCAAGTTTATCTTTTGTTTTCGTGTCACGTATTTTCTGTGCGATCACCTCTGCAAACACTTCTTTTGCGTCCTGATCACCGTCAAAATATACTCTGATGTTGATAATTTTCTTCTTCACTGCCATTGTAAAACCTCCATTTTTTGCAAAAAAAGAGCAGCTAATCCATTTTTACAGATTAACTGCCCAGACTGTTGGTTACATATATTAAAATTTTTGTATTAACATTTCAGAAATTGGGGATATAATAAAGACAGGGATAAATCCCTGTCAGATGAACTGCATATTTTAATTTTCCCATTGAAAACAAGAGGAATGTGTGGTACATTTGTTATAGGAAAAGCACCCACTCCAAAGTGGATGCCGCCTGAGTTGACTAAATGGTCTTACGACCACCGCCTATCCTGTTGGCAGACAGGATAGGCATTTTTATTTCCTCTTGTTCTTCCGATCAAGAAAGGCAATAATCGCAATTAACAGGCTACCAAAAGCGATCAGTAAACTGAGTACGCCTAAGAATATTGAGATAATCTCATAAGCTGTCATATCACGCACCTCCTTTCTTTCATCTCAGAACCCCGAAAGGCTCCGGTCTGTAAATATCAGGAGGCAGCCACACCCTGTCACAGGTGCTTCCCCGTAACATTGCTGTTACCGGATAATCATACCATTATATCCGCCATATTACAATTCATTTTTGTTCCAGATTCACAGCAATCCTTATTCTGTATGGATACCTGCTATTTCCGTTTGATTGCCTTGCACCGGCAGACGGCAGACGGCAGATAGGGTATCTATAAAGCCTGCCGTTCACTCCAAAATTCTGCCGTCACCCATTCTCCCTTGTTTTTTTAATCGAATGGTATTTTCCTGCTTTTCATTCATCCGATAATCCAGTTCTTCTTTCATCCGGCTTCTGGCTTCTCGCATGGTTCTCTGGGAGATTCCCTGTGCTTTTGCCTTTTCATCCAGTTCCCGGATTGTGACTGCATTTCCGTCTGCAAGCAGTTCATAGATCAGTTTCGTTCCCCGTTGCAGTTTTGTTTCTGTCGGCTTTCCTTCCTTTCCGTCCAGAAGATCATCTGCGGAAATCTCATAAGCTCCCACCCAGCGGAATCCTTCTTCATCTCCAAGTTTAAATGCCATCGTCTCACCTGGAGGTGCAAGAGAACTTTTCTCATGGATCAGTACTCTTGTTGTCGGGTCTTTCTTTACTTTCCCGATAAAAAGCAGGCTTCTCACCGCCGCCATGATATCAATAGAACCAAGTCCCCGGTAAGTACTCTGTGTCCCTGAAGATTTATTCAGATGTCCGATCAGCACAATCGCACAACCGGTCTTTTCAGCGATCATTCCCAGTTTCCGGAATACCGGACGGACTTCATTTGCCCGGTTCATATCCACATCGGCACCGATAAAAGCCTGTACCGGATCAATGATTAAAAGTCTGACCTGATTCTGACGGATTGCTTTTTCAATACGGTCATCGGATAACGTCAATGCTTCCTCTGTATCATCAATGACCATCACCCGACTCAGGTCTGCTCCTGCTTCCACCAGCCTCGGCTTAATCGTATCTCCCATACCGTCTTCTGCAGTCTGATAGATCACATTAAAAGGTTCAATCTCTTCCATGTTCGGGAAAGTCTTACGGTTCGTGCAGGCTGCGGTCAGCATCATGGCAAAATAAGTTTTTCCCTCTCCTGGATTGCCCTGAATAATCGTCAGTTTTCCAAATGGCAGATAGGGAAACCACAGCCATTCTACACTGGTCTGTTCAATGTCTTCATAACACAACATCGGCACCAGTTCTTCCTTCTCCGGTACTTTCATTGTAACTGTTTCAATGATTGATTTCTTCCTGTCTGCATTTTTATCACAGAGGATTTCATTCCAGTCCTTTCGGGACGGTTTCAGACGGATGACACTGTATCCGTCCGGGATTTCTATTGCCAATTTCTCACTGGCTTCATTCCCTGCATGGTCATTATCCAGGCACAGGAAAACCGAAGTAATCTGAGGGCGTTCAGAAAGAAAAGCCATCAGTGCCGCACTGGAAATGCCACCCAGACTCAGGTAGCTCCGCTTTTTCCAGTCTTTGGGAAATAATTGGATAAAAGAAAGCAGATCAATGGCTGCTTCAAACACAAACAACTGATTATCCGTCCCTCTGTGACAGAATCCGTAAGATTTATCAGATTCAGCCACATCTCCCCGGTATTTTGTTTCACCAGTTCCCCTGCAATGGGCATATCTTGGAATACCGTCTGCATCTCTGCCAACAAACACCACATTATGGTGCTTCTTTTCTTCATAAATATCCCCACTGCCGATCCATTCCTCCACCATATTCTTTTCAATCCCTCTGTTTTCTGTCAGATATCTGATGATTCTATCATTATTTTCCTCTTTCTCTGGTAATCGGAAGTCAGGGGACGGGGCGGGGCAGGTACTGTTCCTGCCTTCGCCTTCCTCCCCGGTTAGCATCTTGACAGCTTCCGGAAATGTGGCATTGTAAAATTCCATCACAAAATCCACCGGATAGCCACCCCTCCCCTGACTGTGCCTGTACCACCGGTTTCCGGATACCGTTACACTGTCATGCTTTTTCCAACGGTATTCCTTTCCGCTTTTCCCTAGTTGTTCTCCCTGTGCGCTCAGAAAAGAAACAAGATCTGTCTGATTTGCTCTTATAATTTGTTCTTCTGTATACTGCATTTTGCTCATCCTTTCCCGTCTGTCCTGCTGACAGACTGTTATAAACTCATGTCATAGTTTCGCTTTTTCTTCACTGCCTGTTGTTTTGCATCACGCTCTGCACACTCTTTCTTTTTTTCATCCAGTTTTCTCAGAAGAGAGGTCTTCTTTTCTGGATTCTGCTCCGACTGGTTCAACGGCTGTTGCTCTGCTTTCCCGTTTTCTTCAAGAATCTCTTTCGCCTGAACTGTGTAAAATGTCGGGAACTTCACCTGCTTCTCCCTTTTTTCTTCTGAACGCCCGGAAGTATCTGCTTCTGCCATTTCCCGGTCACGTCTGGCAATATCCGCACAGCTCTGTACCTTTTTCACAAAAGTTAGTTCCTCCTGGTACGGCTGATTATCTGCTTTCAGCTCTTCGATCCCCGCCTGAAGTTCTTCTTTCTCCCGTTTCCATCTGGCAGTTGGCACTTTTCCATTTTTATCCAGATGTTGTTTCAGTTCCCGTTCACATTTGCGGTAATAATTGATTTCTTTTTTATGCTGCTGATAATATCTCTCCCGTCTTTTCTGAAAATAGAAATGGTTATACTCATCAATCAATGGCTGATTTGTTTTTATTACCTCTGCCATCTTTTCCAGATTCTCAAGTTCCTTTAACTGTTTCCGCTTTTCAGAAATTTCTTTTTTACTGACAGAAACAACACCGTTCAGTTCCTCAATCCGTTCCTGCAAGTCATCCATCGTTTCTATCTGATGTGTCTGAAGATAACTGATGGATTTTGCAAACTCCTGTAAATTGGAGAGATTCTTACCTCTCTGTTTCATCTCCGCATAAAAATTGGGAAGTGGTGGTCTGCCCTGTGTCTTTTTATCATAATAATCCTGCAGGCTTTCCAGCAGTGTCGGGTTCTGCCTGCGATCCAGCTCTGCTTTCATTTCCTCATAAGCTGTCTTCATCCACTGAATGGATTCTTTCAGAGAAATAAACATCTGGTTAAACTGCCGGATTGCCCGGTTCAATTCTCCGATCACCGTTTTGATTCCCTTTTTCTCCATTGCCCGGACTTCATATCCCTCATGGATGGTCGGGATCAGGTCAATCCCCTGTTCTTTGTAGGAACGGTGGTCGATTCTGGATGCCATGTGGCACTCCCTGAATTTCCCATTTACTTTCTCTGTCCATGCCCGCCGCCATTCTTTTAAAAGCTCCGGATCATTCCATCCGGTAGTAGAAACAGCATTGAACATATCTTTTCCTTTGGCATCCTTCACCCGGTTTCCATCCTCATCAAGAATATATTCCCTTCTCTGCTTATTGCCCCAGATTCCTTCCTCTGTAAAAGGACGGATTGGGACAAGCACATGGAAATGGGGATTATCCGGTTCTTCTTCATTTTCCGCTTTTCCCTCATGGACTGCCAGATCCACGATCATGCCACGTGCCACAAACTGCTCCTGGCAGAACTCTTTTGCCAGTCTGATATTTTCCTCAAGTGTCAATTCATTCTGCAGTGCAATGTCAAACGAATAGGCAAGCTGTGCCTTGTTGTTCCGTTCCACATGCTCCACCTCGTTCCAGAGTGTTTCCCTGTCAGTCAGACGCTCTGGCACATACTCCGGTGTCAGGATTTCTGTAAATATCACACCTGACTTGCTCGTATAATCGTGTATCTTGTTGTAATAACTGTCAAAAATCCTCTGCCCGGAAATATAGGCTGCGGAAGCGACCACCATCTGCCCTTTCCCTCTGGATACATTCCTTACTGAAAAATGATACAGTGCCATTAACTGTCATCTCCCTTCTCTGTCTTTTTTACTGCTTCTGCAATCTGCTGTTGATCTTTGTGTAAGGCGGCTATATGAGCCTGCCGCACAATACTCTTGTTGTAACTGCTGTTCTGCAGTTGATTCATCATGTCCTGGACGTCTTCCTGTTCCAGATCTCTGGACAGCGGAAATACTTTCTCAAACTCTGCCCCTTTGACAATCAGCCGGTGGGAACGTTCCCTGCGTTCTACCAGCTTCTTCCGCTGCTCCAGAATGTTTTTGTGGTGAATTGCTGCCTCCAGTTCCTGTCTGCTCTTTTCCATGTTGGCCTTCAGTTCCTCCAATGACATGGATTCATACTTTGGATTTTTTGCTCTGCTCATTTTCTTGTACTCCTTCTTTTTTCTGTAAACAAAAAGAACCGGCTTATTCATGAATGCCGATTCCTGGGTATAAAAAACTGAGGTCGTTGTCCTGTGATTAGGAAATGCTGACCTCAGCGTTTTTGAAATATTTAATTGTTGCTCCTTGGAATGAAAGTCTTTGTCACCATTGTCGTATAAATTTAAACTCACATCCCATATCAGGATTTCTTTAATTCTTCCATATACAGTTCAGCTATATATGCCGGACCAGTGCACCACAGCTTTGTCTTCTCATCATACAGTGCTTTTCCTGTCTTTGAACACAAAAAATCTGTCAATACCTCGTTTCTGTCCTTGCCTGTCTCTTCTGCGATTTCATCTGTCACCATAGTGATCAGAAGGTCGATTGTATAATTCATTTTTTCCTTTGGAATTGTTACTTCAGCCATATCTTCTCACCTTTCACAAATTTCAGACACTCAATAGCTGCCTCAGTTTTAAAGCAGTATTGATCTTTCAATTTATTCGGCAGCAACTGTCTGATACAGAAATCGTCTGCTACTTTATCACCTGCAGTCCCAAAAGCACCCGCAAGATAAGCGGTAAGAGTAGCGTTTGTTGCATCATCCGCAATCTTTCCTGCAATGATATCATATTTTGCCATTTCACGTTCAACCTCAATAAACATTTTTTTCTTTCGGTGAGCGGCGATACAATGTAACCAGTCCACATCTGCATTTTCAAAAATATGCGTTTCAAGATTTTCTGAAAGTTTGAATTCAAAAGTTGAAATATATCCAAACTTCTGCCCCTCTTCAATTGTTCCGGTTGCGATGGCTTTGGCTATTGAGGTTCTCAGAAAACTTTCTGCCTGTTCCTTTGATGTGGTTAAATAAAATCCCTGTCCAAAATCTTTTCTCTTTGCACATTTGGCAAGATCTGGCTCTTTTACTTCACAATAACTTCCATGATAGAGAACAAATCCATCTTTTAACTCAAGCACTAATCTCTATCCCCTTTCTTTGCAAAAATTCAGTAATATCTTCAAGCACAGCTTCATCGCCTTCACAATGAAAAATCCCATAGCATTTTTCTATATATCCAAGAACATCGGCTTCTTTAAACAAGTGGATAATCTGTTCAACAGGTAAATGCCACTCTTCTGAAGCAAGCCGGATTAGTCTTGTTTGCATAAAAGTAATCTCTGTTTTCTCACTCATTATGAATCCTCCTCATTTTCTTAGTCAGTAAAACCGGAATTGTTGATTACCAAGGCATATTTCCAAATCGACTAATAAAAGTTACTGTTAGTCCGGTTTTATCAATCATTGCAAGTTTTACGATTGCGCCTGTACTGTTTGCTTTCCTCCGTCGACATTCAAATCTGTTGCCGTGGCACCTGGATCAGCGCAGTTCACCTCTTATGTCTTGGAGTCCTTTTGCATACTTCCAAAAGAACCCAGTCCGCTTGAAACATTTACGATAATAGTTTTATTTTTTCTCTCATTGTCATACAATGCACCTACTTCCCCAGAATTTATTTTACCACGTATTCTTCTGTTCGTCTGTCACCTGCATCGTATCTGCATTTACCAGATAAAAATCTACCAATTCGGTCTCGTAATTGCCATCCGGATATACTTTTTCTAACACCAGTTCTTCGCAGGAATTACCATCTGCATCTGTCTTGGAACCATTATCGTACAGACAGTATCTCACATTTACCGTATTACCGTTCTTTGTTTCCTGCGTTTCGCTGACGACAGCATAGACTTCTCCCTTTGCATTCGCCGTGTAACTGAACGCCATATTTTGAAGTGTATTCTGCTCCTGAAGGTAATTATAAACTGCCAGCATTGCATTTTGAATTGTCAGACCATCATGCTGCCCTTCTGTCTCGTAATCTTCTATGGTATTTCCACTCTGAATATCCTCTGAATCTGTTGAATTCTCTGTATCCAAATCCGGTAATTCTGTAGTATCCTCTTCTTGATTATCTTCTTCATCTATTGTATCCGAAGACCACCACAGACCATCCATACTCTGCATAACAAATGGATTATTGGTTCTGTATCTCCGTTCACCACCATAATCTTCCTGCACAGTTATATACGTATATTTGCTGTCACAACCAGTCACCGTTTCTGTTCCATCCATTCCGAACACTACACTCAGACCACTCATTCCAATAATCAAAAGTGCAAATATCGCAGCAGCTCCATAGACAATTATCAATGCCACTTTGTTTTTACCGAATTGTATGGATAATGCCTGGCAATTGTGTCTGTATAAACTCACGATCCCCCAGATCAAAAGAACCGCCAGACTGATTGTAATAACAGTAATCGATATTTCTGCGAAACGATATCTCACTTCATATCCCATATCACGTTTTATACCATACCACAATCCATAGAAGAAGGTACTATACGCAAGAACCAAAGTAATGATACTGATCCGTATCGGATGCTCTTTTTTATCCGGCACTGCCTTCTTCAGTGCCTCTGCCATCTGCGCTGCCGCTCTCTGCTCTATCCACATAGCAAGCTCTGCTTTTGACGGATATGTGCATTTAGTATCCGGAATCCCTGCGTAACACATCTGGCTCTCTTGAATCCCTGTCGCATCTCCTGCTGCCATTGCTGTAACCACTTTCAGGTAATAATACAACTTCAACTGTGCTGGATTGAATTTATCTATACGAATATCTGCCAGCTCCTGTGCAGCCCGTTCATAATTGTTAAGGAGTACACTCATCCGTGCCATAACCAAAAGCATCTGATTCGCTACAGCAGGGTAACGGTGATATTGCTTCTCATATAAATACCGTGCATACTCATGTCGTTCTTCCGGTGTTAACCGATAGGACTTCTTTCTATTCTGTGCCAGCATCGCAATTCGCAGACCATAAGCCAATTCCAAAATTGCAATCAGCTGGCAGATAAATGCACCAAATCCCCAGATATCCGTTGTATACCGCACATAGGTCACCAACACAATGCCTAGCATTGCCGGAATCACGATCAACCATTTTGTCCAACCTGATCTTCTCATAAAAATCTCCTGAATTGTTTTTCTGAATATAGTATATTACCGCACACACCAATCGACCATATACATATTGTGACGATGCTGTTACTTACCATAACAGTTGCTGTTTCTAAGGTCATCTATTTATAGCCTGAGAAATAACTGGTTTCCCATCTCTGTCCAACAATGGAGTCAGTCCACCTGAATACCCACATGCATGATATAAATAATTCACACCAGTTTCCTTATCCACCCATATCTCAGTAGTAGTTAATGCTCCCTGAGAATATATTTTTTCAAATCTCTCTTCTTTCGCCATTTTCAATTTCCTCCCATAATCAATTTTTCGGTTTTATAAAAAATGTTTCTCTGTTACTTTCTCGATTGTATCATGACATACAGTTCCATCTTCGGCAATCGTCGATTTTCTGATAAATCTCGAATGATGCTTTAATACTCCATAAGCATACCAGTCATGGTTGCAAAATACTTTGCAGAACTCTGCATAGCCATGTTCCTTACAGGTATCGAAATACAGACACCTGCTGATTTCATAAGTAAATCCACTATCATCATCCTGCAAAATTTCTGTCTCCCAACATACCTTTTTTTCGCCCTCCAGATCATCTACCAGAGACTGTCTCACAATCTTATAGCCATTCGGCAATAAATCGACATGCTTTTTTCTCTTTTTCCGTTACCATATTTTCTCCCAACTTGCACACTAAGTCATAATTTTCCAAACACTAAAACTTGAATTTCTATTTCTGCTGCCATGCCATTACATAGTCTTTTTCTCCAGTAGCTTCATCCAAACCGCTATACTGAATCTCAAATCCTTCTCTTTGATAAAAGGATATTGCCCGTGTATTTTTTTGATATACATTTAAGATTAATTTGTTTCTTTTTCCCTTTACATAGTTTAGCAAAATTTTACCTATACCTTGAGATTGCATTTTGGCAGAAACAAAAATACCTTCAATGTATTCGTTACTTAACCCTATAAAACCCTGTATTTCCTGTTTATCCTCGTAAACATAGACAGTTGCCTGTAATAGAAGTTCTTTTACTAACTCAAAATTACTTTTCCAATATTGAGCAGAGATAAAATAATGTGTCTTTATATTTGTATCTAACCATATTTCTGCAACTTTATTTATATCCACTTTCCGTAATTCTCTAATCATAACGGTGATGCTCCTCAAACTCCGATTTTCTCAATTTTTCAAACTGGAATTTACGAACTACAATATCTTTTCGAGAAAAAGATGGTTTTTGTGTGCAATTACATCTCCAACTTTTTTAGAAGCACTAGCAATTATTTCAAATCCATTTTTTTGATACAAAGATAGCGCAGGAATATTTTGACTTCCTGTATCCAAACGTAGTGCCCTGCAACTATTTTTTTGTGCTAATTCTGTAGCGAATTTTATTAGTGATGATGCAATTCCTTTACCAGACATACTCGGACGTACCATTAAAAGGTGAATTACCATTACCTCATCTTCAGATAATTTTTCTTTCCAAGGAATAGTTGCATATTCTATTGGTTGAACTTTATCAATAATGATACTTCCAACAATTGTTCCGTTTTCTTCATATACAAACAAAGCACCAGCATAAATAGCCCGTTCTGCATCATCTTTCGTTGGATAAACCCCTTTCTTAAATACAGTAAAGGCTGTATGATTCAGTTCATACTGGAAATGCTCATTGTAAGTATCTTCAATCGAATTAACATCTTTTAGTATTGCTTTTCTAATCATAAAATCTCTCCACAAATTTTGATTTCACACTTTCTTTCCCCTTATATGTCTATATCTGAAATATTCAGTCACAAACTTTATCAGGGATAGGCATCTGTGCCGCAAGGGGATCTTCCCCTTGTACGAAATCTCTGATTTCGCTGTATTTCCCGGTTTGAGATTTCTTGAAATCGGGAACAGCACCGCAGGTCGCACGATACAGGCAGATGGAATTGCCTGTATAGAAGTGCGCTCTTAGCGTTGCTAAGAGATTTATGCCGTATCCGGCGTGTTATCTTTTTTCAATTTCTTTTTTCGACTTCTGAAGCATTCTTCCAGTTTTAATAATTTGACATGTCTGCTCTTGTTACTCATCATCTGTAAATTCCAGCATCTCATCAACGGTGCAGTCCAGCTTCTTGCAGATCTTCTCAATCGTCTCCATTGATACATACTGGTTTTTTCCCATCCTGGCAAGAATATTTCCACTGATCCCGGTGAGGTACTGCATCTCTATCCGCTTCATATTTTTATCTATGAGCATTTTCCATAATCTGTTATAACTTACGCCCATAAGATCTGAACATATTTTGATTATATCACGATTTCGTTAGGTTGAATACCTGTAATTTTTGATGTCTTCTGTAAAATGGAAAAGAGGATGCCCCGACAAAGGGCAACCTCTCCAACCATTTACTTCGGTTTAGTCGAATGGAACCTCACCTTCCGGTGCTTCCATAAATCCGTCCTTATCTGTTTTCGGTGTTTCCGATGAATCAGCTCCAACACCATTATCCTTGTTCTGGGCAAATTCATGTTCTTCCACGATCACATCTGTAGTATAAATTGTTTTCCCGTCCTTGTCCTTATAATTGCCAGTGCTGATACGACCGCCAATCACAATCCTCATTCCCTTGTGAAGATATTTCTGTGCAAACTCTGCACTCTTTCCGAATGTGACACAGGAAATAAAATCCGCTTCCTGTTCACCGTCACGTTTATATCTTCTGTTTACCGCCAGTGTATATCTTGCTACTGCCATATCATTATCTTTTCCGGCATATTTGATCTCCGGATTCTTTGTCAGTCTTCCCATTAAAACCACTTTATTCATAATCGTTACTGTCCTTTCCGCAGCTACGCTGCCATTGCATATTCTTCATCATCTGTTTCATCGTCCGGCATAAACATTGCACATGCTTCCGGTGGATTGGTATCATCCGGTGAAAATATTTTCCGGATCATTTCATACATGATCGGATACCGATATGCGATTTCTTCTCTTGCAAGGAATCTGCATACCCTGTAAAGATTCTTTTTCATTTCTTCATCTGTTGTAAGCATGGCAACCAGATGGATTCTCTCCCTTGTATAAATCAGATTCGGGCATCCAAACCAGTTAATCAACTGCATTTCTTTCATTTTCAGTTCTGTCATAAACTGCTCCTTTCCGGGCATTTTGCCCTGTAAACATTGTCATCAGTTTCATTCGTCCGGCGGTCTGGCGTGCGTTTCCCTGTCACCTGCAGCCGTCTCAGACTGCCTCTGCCTGCATCAGCAGGTCACTGACCATAAGGCTTCGGTCAGCCGCCCATCATCGGGAGTGTCATTATAATTTCGCTCGCTCTCAGAAAAAGAAAGGTCATGGCATAACTCCTGTTAGGCTTCCAGGGTGCACTTATCGGTTGTCAAGGTTCATCGAAGGAACATTCCAAAACGTCCTCTGATTACTAGAGTCAAATGACTTCGCAAGATGCAAAAGATTCGTGATATTTTTTTGCATTTTTATCATTTTTTCTTTTACTTTTGTTAGTCCCTTCACATACTCTGTACTGAGACAGGCAAAAGCGGACATCTTTGGGGTAAAATTTTTAAAATAATTGTTCCTCTACCTATAAAGCCTGGGAAGCGGTATTTACCAACCCCCTTTTGCAAGTTTTTTTCGCATAAATGAAATATTCCCTCACTAATAGCAAGTTTCAGAGGGCATTTGGACGGTACTTTTGCAGAAAAAATTATTTTTCCACTAATCACACGTGGGAATTTGAAGAATGTCAGATAATTTTGAAAAAATCCAAAAAAGAAGCACCGACCGTTATAGTCAGTGCTTGTAAGATATTATATTCGTTTTTCTCAGGAAAGATCATCCCAGTTTTTATATGTTCCATTGTACAGACCTGTAAGTTGTTTTATTGTAAGATTTTCCAGTGGATTTTCTTCATTTATCACAATAGCTATAGCATCTTTTCCAATGACTTTTGTTTCCAGAAGCTCTGCTTCATAATCCTTTAATTCTCTGGATGACATTGCGAAATCACACTCTCCACTTATCACCGCCGTAATCCCTCTTGAAGAATCTGTTGCTTTTACTTCTATTTCAGCATTTGGATTTTGTTTCTGATAGTCATCTGCCAGTGCTTTTACCATTGGTTCCATTGAAGTGGATCCTTCAATCAGAATCTTTCCTTCTGACTTGTCAGAAAGGAATGTTGTTGTACTGTCAGCCTGAATACAATATTGTTTCACAATATCCTGTCCTTTACTCTTTACATAAGTCAGGAAATCCTGTTCCACATCTGTCAGTTCTCCATTATAAGCCAGATAATAATCCCTGCAAAGAGGATAACTGTTATTGTCTATTGTTTTCTCAGAAGGAAGAACTCCGTTGATTTGAAGTATTTTTCCATTCGTATCTGTTGCGGAACTATATGCGACATAACCAACTGCGTTTTTATCTTCTTCCACCTTTTTCAGAACTTTCTCTGTAGAATCAACAACTATTCCTGTATCACTCTCAGGCAGTTTCAAAAGATTCTCAAATTCTGCTCTGGTTCCTGACCCTTCTTCTCGTGATACAGCTGTGACAGCTCCCATAGCAGACAGATCCGGCAATGGCTCTTCCTCGGTTCCACATGCTGTTATTCCCGTTGCCAGCATTATCATTATCAGCAGAAGTGCAGATTTTCGGATGTTTTTTTTCTTTACCATTTTATACTGCACCTCTTTCCATCATTGATTTTCCCGTCTCTTCATCAAGGTTTATAAAAGCCACATTATCACAGGCTTCTTCTGCAATGCTGACACAATTATCTGCCATACGGTCAAAATTATACATGATCCCAGAAAAATATCTTGTCATAGACGCATCACAAACCTCATTTTTTACACGGTTTAAATGTGCCTTACTGTATTTTTTCTCTGCTTTATGCATTTTTTTCTTATTTTTAAAAACTGTTTCAGCCACTACAGCATCACCCTTACGGATTGCCTCCATTGCTTTCTTTAAAAGCTGCTGGATAATATCAATGCAGTCTTCCATTTCTGAGGAGGCTTCACTGGTCAGTCTTTTTCCATTGTTATTTACTTTTTCACATATCTGGTCAATATCTTCACATCTGTCTGCAATCCTCTGAATACTATTGTTTACATACAGTAACCCTGCCGTCTGCTCAGACTGTTGTTCTGTAAGGTTTCCGCTTGCGAATAATCTGGTAATATATTCTGTCACACTGTCCTGTAACTGATGTACAATCTCCAGATTTTCTATAAACGAACCATGAGTTTTTGAGTCTCCATCTGCTACAATCGCCGTTTTTAAATCACTTAACAGAGATTCTGCCAGTTCTCCAAGTCGGTTCAGTTCCTTAGATACCAGAACCATAGCAGCCGCCGGCTGTTCAATCACTTTCATATCCAGATATTTGGGTTCAAAAGCTGCTTTCTCTGTTTTGTCATTTCCACGGATGATTGTTGTAACAATTTTTACCATCAGCGGAATCAGTGGCAGCCAGACCAGTGTACAGACGATATTAAACGTTGTATGTGCATTTGCAATCTGTCTTGAAATCACATCAATCTCATTTCCCTTTGGTGAAATAAACTGGACAAATTTTGCAAACCACGGAACCAGGAAAATAAAAACGCAGCTTCCACTGATATTAAAAATACTATGCGCAATTGCTGTACGTTTTGCATTTTTAGATTGTCCAATTGATGCAAGAAGTGCTGTGATCGTTGTACCTATATTATCTCCAAGAAGAATCGGAATCGCACCGGTAAGCCCTATTACACTGCTTACTCCGTCCGGTCCTGCCTGTGATGCAAAATTCTGCAGAACTGCAATCGTAGCTGAACTACTCTGCACAACCAATGTCATGACCGCTCCCAGTACAACACCAAGAACCGGAATGGATGAAACTTTTCCCATCAGATCAACAAAGACCGGACTTCCCGCCAAAGGTTTCATGACTTCACCCATGATTTCAATTCCTTCAAATAAAAGTCCGAATGAAAAAATTACCATACCGATATTTTTAACCTTTTCTTTTTTGCTAACAAAGTTCAGAATAAATCCAACAAAGATAATTGGATAAATATAATTGCTGATTTTAAATGCCATCAGCTGTGCCGTCATAGTGGTTCCTATGTTGGCACCAAAGATAACAGAAATTGCCTGCGGAAGACTCATAAGTCCCGCACTGACAAAACCGATAACCATAACTGTCGTCGCTGAACTGCTCTGCAATACAGCTGTTACAAGTGCTCCGGCAAGTGCTCCCATAATTGGATTTCTTGTAAGAAATCCAAGGATTTTTTTCATTCGTTCTCCTGCGGCTTTCTGAAGTGCATCACTCATGCTGTTCATTCCATAAAGGAACAAGGCAAGGCCACCGATCAGACCAAAAACCACTTTCACATTCTCGTTCATTTCTCTTTCCTCTCCTGTTATTATATAAGATCTACATTTTCCTATACAATTATAGAAGACAGAAATCAAATCTATGTGAGTGCTTGTGTAAAATAGGTGTAAAAATCAATGGAAATCTTTATAATGTTATAATTGACTTATTCATTTTTCACCTGCTGACATATAGTTTTCATTACGATTTATTATTCAGTCTACGTAATACCAACATCGCCTCATTCCTTACATTTTTGAACGTTCTGTCCGGTCTTCCAAGAAAATATCCTTGTCCGTAATGAACACCTAATCTACACAGACACTCCAACTCTGCTTCTGTTTCTATCCCTTCTGCAATCAGAATTGCTCCTGTCTCATTACAGTAATGCAACAGAAATTCCATCATAATTTCCTTTTTCTTATGTTTTTGAATATCTCTGACCAGTTCTATATCAACTTTTAAGTAGTTTGGCGATGTATTTACTACACGGTTCAGACCAGAATATCCAGCTCCAACATCATCCAAAGCTATTTCATATCCCTGATCTGCATAATGCTTCATAATCTGTTGCAGAATCTGATAGTTTTCTATATCCGACCGTTCCGTTATTTCAAATACAATGTCACAGGACGGTACTCCGGCTTTCGCAGCCTTACGGTTTGTAAATCCCTGTATGAACGATTTATCCTGAATGATATTACCATCTACATTAAGAAATAATTTTGCATGTTCTGGTTTATTCGCCGCTGCCTTCAATGCTTTATTTCTGCACAATTTTTCCAATTTCCAAACACAGCCTACCTGTTCAGCAATCACAAACAAATCTGAAATCATAAGAGTCGTATCATGCCTGTCGATACGACTAAGAGCTTCATATCCTGCCACATCTCCAGTCTGTAAATTTACAATCGGCTGAAATACCGGATATATAGCCTTTCTTTCTAATATTTTATAAAATTCATCTGCATTTTTTACTTTCATTATTTCTTCTCTGCCTCTGTGAATACATTTTCTGTAACCCTATCAACCCACTATATGATATCATCACTTTTTCATCCTTCAATCAGATTTAAGTAAAATCATAGTAAATTTTCACCATTGTTCAGCCAGACCAATTCTTATATAACACAAAGCAAATACGTACTACCACCTGTTTTTTATTATGAAAACTATATTAAATGAGGCTCTTACTGTCTATACAATAAAAGCCTCGTTATATATAGTCTATGTTCTGATTATTCAGATCTTACTGTCTTTTTCACACACCAGTCTTTCATAATCCAGAAATCCCCGGATATACATTTCTTTTGCCACAATTCCCTCCATTGCATTTTTCGCTGAAATAATCCTGTCCAGTGTCTGCCACATCTCCTGTCCGCCATCTCTGAGGACCGGTTCCAGTATTTCTATGTAATGATGAATTTCTGCTTCCAGAGTGAACATCTCCGGGTCAGATTCAAGAAATCTTTCCAGCTCCCGCTGGTATTCTTCATAATAACTTTCAATCAGTTCTCTTCTCATATCTAGAATCCCCCTTATACATAAATCAGTTCCTGCTTGATGATCTCAGCAGCCCGGTTGCGGATATTGTTACAGTGGCATAGCCATTCCATAGGATTCTGTCTCTTCAGTTCCTCGGAAACTCCCTCCGCACTTCGCATCTGAGTTTCGATCAATTCAAAGCGTTCCTGTGCCTGTTCATTCAGATCTGCCAAATAACTGTCCAGCCTGGCGGTCAGAAGAAGATATGTATAAGTTCCAGATTTATGTTCTTTCAGATATTCCTTCCGAAGCATTCCCCATAAGCCAATCGGTCTGGTTTCCTCCGGGTAGTAAAGATTCGGTAAATAATAGTCTCCCACTTTTGTGTATTCGATTTTCATGGTGTCTCCTTTCGCTTTGCATGAAATTGTCATGTTATCTGCGTAGGATGTGCATTTTCTCTTTAAAATCTTTTCACATAGAAGACATTAAGTGCTTAATGCCCTGGCTTTTTGCCGCAGGGTTGTCCGACCCGTAACCTTCCAGAAGGTTGATGACGCCCCATACCGCCAGACCAGCGCCAAGAGCCATGACCAGAATTTTAAGAATGTCGATTGCCTGATTGAAAAATTCCATATACGTTCCTCCATTTTGTTTGTTTGATGGTTTTGGGTACAAAAAAAGCCGCCCACATCGGCGGCGCTTCGGGTCATCATGGCCCGAAGTTACACAAATTCGTCGCTGTCCAGATCATCGAAATTCAACAGGTCAGCTTCTTCGTCCGTGTCGGAGCCGTCCACTTTGTACACCGTGTATTCGTCCTCCGGCTTTAGTCTCAATGGCCGGTGGCGGAACAGGCTTTCCAAGCGGAAGGCGTTTTTCTTTTTATCAAATTCGGCTGTGTACTTGTAATTCGGGTGCTTTTTCAAGTCATACTTCGGGGACAGGAAGGGCGGGAGCCCCCGAAGCTGCAAGATACATTTATCCCCGGGCATGGTGGTGATCTCGCTGGTGGTCATCAGTTCCCGGCCAAGCCGCTGCATATTTTGGCTGTAACTTTCAGACTGTCCCCGGCTTCGGCCCTCGGTCTGCATAGAGATGGTGGCCTTGCCCAGCCAGTTTTCCGAAATATCCTTTAGGGTGGAAGCCTCCCGGCCTCCGAGGAACACGATACTGTCCATGTTTCCCATGATGGTTTCGGAATGGTCTTTGTACAATGCCTTGCACTGGCTCATAGCCTGATAAAAGAGCGTCAGGCTGATCTCCCGGGAACGAATGACGGCCACAATCTTTTCCAGCCCCGGCACCTGCCCGGTGTTGGCAGCCTCGTCCCATAGCACCCGCACATGGTAGGGCAGACGCCCGCCATAGGTGTTATCAGCCCGTTCACACAGAAGGTTGAACATCTGCGAGAAAGCAAGGGCAACCAAAAAGTTGTAGGTGGTGTCCGTGTCGCTGATAAGGAAGAACAGCGCCGATTTTTCGTCCCCCAGCTTATCAAGCTCCAGCTCGTCATAAGACATGATCTCCCGAAGCTGGGGAATATCAAAGGGAGCCAGTCTTGCACCGCAGGAAATCAAAATGCTTTTGGCTGTCTTGCCGCTGGCGAGCTTGTATTTCTTATACTGCCTCACGGCGAAGTGCTGGGGGCTGCGGCGTTCCAGCCCGTCAAACATATAGTCCACCGCATTTTTGAAGGTTTCGTCATCCTCCCGGACTTCCATGCTGTTTATCATTTCCACCAGCGTATTCATGTTGCGTTCTTCTTCCGGCCCCTCAAAGACGATGTAGGCCACAAGGGCGCAGTACAAGAGGGTTTCGGCTTTGGTCCAGAACTCGTCGCCCTCCTTGCCGTCGCCTTTGGTGTTGGCAATCAAGGCGGTAACGAATTTCAAAACATCGCTTTCCGTCTTGATATAGGCCAGCGGATTGTAGTGCATGGATTTTGAAAAGTCGATACTGTTGAACACCCGCACCCTGTATTTCTCCCGTTGCAGAAACCGCCCGCACTGGTCGAGGGTGCCGCCCTTC
>NZ_JAOQJL010000011.1:42408-71037 GCF_025566965.1 Blautia ammoniilytica
TGCCTGATCTTTGACTGTATCAGCAGATACACCCCAGCCGCACCGGCAAGGCCCACCAGCAGGTCAATACCTCCCAGCCCCGGCCAGTAGGTTTCAAAGGCTTTGGGGAAGGTATCGAGCATCCCCATGAGCTTTGTCCCGAAGTCTGTGCCGGGGGCGATCCGGTAGGCCGTCCCGATTTTGGAGAAGAACCAGAACACAAAGAGGTACGGCAGGTTTGGGAGTACATATTTTCTGATTTTGTCACTCAACGTCCGTCCTTCACCGCCTCTCTGGTTCGCTGCTTTTCCTTTGCCTGTGTCCTGATCTGCTCCGTGAATTTCCGAAGCTGGCCGAGGATGGAAGCCTTGTCCTGCTCTTTATTCAGCACCTTTGCGCTGTACTTCTGGAAGGCCGCCGTGATAGCGTCCGCCTGATTGGCTTTGAAAAACAGCAGGTAATGACCGGGGCTCACTTTATGGAAAGCGTAGTCCACATGGAACTCCTTCGCGATCCGGTCAAAATCCTTTGGAGCTCCCACATAGGGCATGGCACTTTTGCCGCCATAGTGGTTCATCAGCTTTTTCACGCTCTGGCGTCCCTGCGGGGTCAGCGCCTTCCGGTGGTGCTTTTGCAGCGCCCGAACCACCTTGCCAAGAGCGGCAGCCAGCACTTTTCCTGTGAGCTTCGTTGTCCTGATTGAAAGGGCAACCGTTTTTTGGTTTACTTCTTCCTGCATAAAACCTCCTTTCCGTCGGGGTTCCCGCTATCCGGGAGGCCCCCGTACAGTCTCGGGGAACAGAAAACCTCGGGCCAATGTGGCCCGAGGCTTACCGCTCGGCATCCCTGCCGGACGGAGCTTTCTTTTCCGGCTCCGTCTGGACTTTTTCGCCCTGTTCCCGCATGGTTTGCAAGATAGAGGGCTTCTTTTGAAGCTGGGAGGGCTTTTCGCTGGACAGCGGCTTGATACATTCCAAGCGGTCAGCCGCCCGGATGGCGTTGTCCGTGAGCTGCCTCTGCCATGCGCCCACGCTGGGAGCCCAGCGGAAACCGTTGCTTTTCAGCTCGGCCCGGGTGTCCGCGTCAGGCTTTCCGTCAAAGAACACCTGCAAGCGGTTGTCCTCCCGGTTCATTTCCACACGGCCCCCATCGAACTCCCAGCCGGAAAATTCCTGCTGTGCCTGTTTGGAAAGCTGTTCGATACGGGCCTTTACCCGGCGGATTTCCGCATTGTTGTTGGTAAGCTGGTAGCTTTCAAAGGGCCTCGGATCGCTCCGCCAGCTTGACGCCATGCTTGCTTTCAGCTTTTCGATCTGATCCGGCGACAGCAGCGCACAGCCGTCCAGCTTGCCATGCTTGCGGTAATAGGCGTTGACCTCCTTCATAATGAGCTGGGAGCGTTCCAGCCCGTCCAGCTTCTTCTGGAGCTTTTCAATCGCTGCCGGGTCATCGGCGCTGATCCCGCCCATGCCGGTACTGCGTATCTTATCCAGCAGCCCTTGAATATACCGCCATTCCTCCATGTTGCTGTCCCGGGCCCGGTTCTGTTTTTCCTTCTTTCCCACCGGGAAATTGGCAGGTCCGGCGATCATCACAGAGGGAACCCTTGCGTCAATGGCAAAGCCCTGGTTCATGTTTTCGGCCAGCTTGCGGGCGTAGGTGTCTAACAGATGGTCAATCTTCTCATGGTACATGGGGTCCACCCGGGATTTCTGCTGTTCCGCTATGGCGGCGGCCTTGTCCACCATTGCCCGGTATTCCGCCGTTGCGCTCCCTTCCTTGTAGTCGGAAAAGCTGTTCATTTCCTTTGCCCGGCGGGCGGCTCCTTCATTGATAGGGTAATAGTTGATGGTATGCACCTCCTTCATGCTTCGGGCCATGCTGGCCCGAAGTCTTACCGTTCTTCATGGGAAGGCCCCGCCTTGTCCTTTTTCGGAGCGGGCGGGGCTTCTTGAAACCGTTTGAGTGCAGCGAGAATGGAGTGGACAGGCTCGGCCTTTTCAGGATAGGCAAATATCCGGTGTTCCGGCGGAATGTCCTGCGGCCCGTGGTAATACTCCTTGAAGCCCTCCGGGACTGCCGACACGTACCCACCGGGAGCGAATACGCCGCCCTCGTTGATACGCACATCCCGCCCGTATGCCTCATAATCGAAGTAGTTCTGAATGTGCTCCGGTATGTCGATGGTCCCAAGCTCGTCGGCGTAAAGACGGCCCAGCCCTTCATCATCAGAAATATCCGGGTAAAAGCGGTACAGGTCAAGGTTCTGGGTCAGGTTTATCAAATCCTTCACGCTCCGTATGTGGTTTCCCAAGACAAGAGCGGCTTCAAAGGTTTCCAGTCCGCCCTTATCCCGTACTTCCAGCAGGGCGTGGCCCAGCTCGTTCAGCTCGTCGATGTTCTCACATTCGTAGAGATGATCGTAGAGCCCCAGCACATCACTGTCAAAGCTGGTAAAGAACACTTCGCTGTACCGTTTCCCGTCTATCCCGATTTTGGCAAGGGCGGCCTGCAACTCCTGTGTCGTCATGGGGAAATGTACCGTTGTCCCTACCTCGATCCCCATCAAGGGGTACAGGGCTGTATTGGTTATATAGGCTTCAAACATGGGCTCATTCCTCCTTTTCGGCCCGGTCAGCCAGCACCTCATAAATCCCGGCCATAATGTAATCGGCGCAAGGGAGGGCAATCGCGTTTCCCAGCGCCTTGTAGCGTTGCAGAGGCCGGATCTCCACGCCGTCCGCCCCGTACTTTGTCCAGCCCTCCGGCAGCCCCATCAGCCGTTCGCTTTCCGTTTCCGTCAGAAAACGGATACAGCCGCCCTCCGGGTCGCCCTCATACCAGAAGGCAAAGGGCGTTACATCACTGGCTAAAAGAGTGGGAAAAGGGTCAGTTGGTAATCCGAAGCTGTTTCGGAAGGCCGTTTCTTCCTGCCTTTTTGCCGCTCCCCGCATACGGAAGCACTGAAAGGGGTGGATGACTGGTATCTGCCGCCCTGTTTCAAAAGAAGCTGTTCGATCTCCTTCGGCGGCGGCCCGCCCGCCCTCTCCGCAAGGCGGAGGAAGTGGGAGCATTGGACGGGGCTTAAATAGTATGTCTGCGGCACGTCTGCCTCCAAAATCCGCCACGACGAAAATCCGCTGCCTTCGTGCCAGCCTTCGGGAGCCTGCCCAATACTGGGCGTCCATGAGCCGCCAGCACACATCAGGCGTTCCCCCTCGCACCATTCCGGCGTTTCCCCATCTTCCCGAAGGAGGCATTGGAACTTCGGTGTCCGAGAAGGCGGATAGGACGGCTCTAAAGTCCATCCGGTCATTTGTAGAAAACGCTCCCATGACGTTTTCCCAAACAGCGATAGCTGGATATAGGTTATCAGTAGCATCCCTCATTTCCTGTATGATACGAAACGCCTGATAGAACAGGCTTGATTTTGCCCCGGCAAGGCCGGAGCGGTTGCCGATCAGAGAAAGGTTCTGACAGGGGGAACCGAAGGTAATTATATGGACAGGTGGGATTTTCCCGCCGTCCACCTTCGTAATATCCCCCAAATGCACCATGTCGGGAAAGTGCCTTTTGGTTATGGAGATGGGCGCTTTTTCAATCTCACTGGCCCATACCGGACGGATACCGCACCGGGAAGCAGCCAGAGGGAACACGCCGATCCCGTCGAAAAGGCTTCCCAGCTTAATGTCCGGCATGGCCCGGGGTGCCGTGTCCCTTCACGGCAAGCACCCCTTCCAGTGTGGTCGCCGCAATGCCCAGCCGCCCGGCAACCGCAATATCGTTTTTTACATCCTCATCCACAGCGCTGCCGCAGACGATCAGGGTGTGGGAGCGCCGCAGCATATCCCGGCGCATATCAATCCCGGCCTTGTGTTCCTCGGGAACGCTGTCATTCAAAAACAGCGGCAGATACAAGAGCGGGCAGATCGGGGAAAAGCCCGCCTCATAAGCAAGACGGCAGTAGTGGGCCGCCAGCTCCATATCAACATCCGGCTCGCCGCTCCATGCGGCGGTCAGGTACGCTAAAGGTCGTTTCATTGGTTGAGCCTCCATTTCTGTTTAGGTTTAGGGAAAAGCAAGAGTTCGCCCAACCCCTCCGCCCCTTCCCCCGGGAAGGGGAACGGCTCTGGAGAATTTATATCCCCGTCGCTTGACCGGGAAAAAGCATAACCGGGAGAAATCCGTCAAGGGTGCCTCCGGCACCGCCTGCGGCGGCGCTGCCCTTGACTGATTTTCCCGGCTATGCTACGGAATAACTGGCGACGGGGAATCATTTATATCTCCAGAGCTTCGGGGCGCGGGGCAGAACCCCGCAATCCTCGGGCCATGCTGACCCGAAGTTTGGGCTTACTTTTCCTGTTCGTTTTTCTTCTCCGGTTTTTCGTGTTCCTTCTGCTGTCCCTTCCAGTCGTCCAGCAACTTGATGATCTGGTCCTTCATTTCCCTCGGCGTAGTTTCCTTGCCGAAATATTTGCTCAGTTCCGCACCTGTCAAAATCACTTTGTCTACCTCCTTTTTGTCCTCCATCATAATGCCGTCGATCACATCCCCGTTGAGCAGCTTCTTTTCGTCCAGCTCACGCATACGCTTTGCCTGCGCCTGCGAAGGAGAGGACTGCTGGCTGTCAATGGCGACGGCGATATAGTTCTGGTTCTTCTTGCCGATATAGGAAAGCTCCACCGCCGTAGTAAAGCCCAGCTTTTTTTCATCCATCAGCTTCATCAGGTCGGGAACCAGTTCATTGAGCCGGATATACCGCTGCACCTGCTTGACCGCCATCTTATTGCGCTCGGCCACAATCTCGTTGGAGCGTTTGCCTGCGTCCTTCGGGTCAATCTGGCCCGAAGTGCGGGAGCCCTGGTGCTTGATAGCCTCAAGCTGCATTTTCAAGGCTTTGGCCCGCTCACTGGGGAGGATTTCTTCACGCTGGTTGAGATTGTCCTCGACCATCTGCGTGATGGCTTCATCGTCCGTCAGGTTTCGGACGATACAGGGCATATCCGCATACCCGGCAAGCTCGCTGGCTTTCTGGCGGCGGTGGCCGGACACGATCTCATAGCCGCCATCCTCACGGGGACGGACAATAGCGGGCTGGGTCACGCCCTTGTCCTTGACGCTGGACACCATAGCTCGCATTTCTTCATCGTCCCGGACTTCAAAGGGATGGTTCTTGAAGGCGTGGAGCTCGTTCAGCTTGATATAGACGATCTGTTCCTTGCCCCGGCGTGGTGCATCCTGCGGCTTTTCAGGTTCCTTCGGAGTGGGAGCGGCCTGTACCGTTGGAGCCGTTTTTTTCTCCGGCTCCTTTTTGACCGTCTTTTCCGGTTTCTGCGCGGGGGCTTTGGACTTCGGGGCTGCGGCCTTGTCCTTATCTGCTTTCGGGGGACGGCCCCGTCGCTTCGGCTGTTCCGGCTCTTTGGGTTTTTCCTCTGCTTTTTTCGGAGTCTCCGGCTGCTTTTCCGGTTTCTCCACTTTTGCCGGGTCAGGCTTTTCCACGCCGGGAGTTGCCGCCCGTTCCTCGGCTTTCTTTTCCTTCATAATTTCAGCGAAGTTATAGACGGAAACCTGTGGGTTCTTTACCTCTGGTTCCGTCTTTTTTCTCGGCTCCGAGGAAACGGAAACCTTCTCCGGCTCTTTTGGGGGAGCGGGAGGCGTTTCCTTGCCCGGCCCGCTATCCGTTACCGGCTGTTCCGGCGTTTTTGTGGTTTTATCATCTGCCATAAGCATTTACCTCCTGTTTTTTGGCATGAAAAAAGAGGCTCAACTTTTCAGTCAAGCCCCCGTGGGAAGTTCCTCCTTTCTCCGCCATGATACAAAAATACCGCCCGTAGTCTCGTTTGGGCGGTACTTTGTGTAAGATTGGCAGTCCATTATTAAGTTTTTTATTATGTTCCCTTTGTACACCGTTGCAATAATCAATGTTTATACAAGGATTATGGTGTTCTCATAAATCTAACTTTGTCCGGATTCTCATTCATCCATTACCTCCGTCATAGTTTCATAATCTTTTCCACAAAAACAGCAATTCGGGCATGTTGGACATGGCCATCCCTTATTCTTAAATCTGCATACATCTAAACGCCAGTATGCTCTTAATAAGTTTGCTTCATATTCTTCTTTATACTGTGAAACTTCCCTGTTTTCACGATAATAAAGGTGATACATTTTTTAGTCATATGTTTTTTGATTCTTGTGTATAAATAACATATGATACAATCCTCCGTAAGTTTCATTACTGTGTTGACTTTTCCTTTAATCCCCATTATAGTTGTAATTATATTATTTACAATCATCAAAACATTAAAATTGTACAGTTTGTCAACACATTAAAAAGAACTGTTGAGAACTTAGGATGTATTAACAAACCAGAAATATTTTCACCCCCAAAACGTGAAAACAAGATCATTATATCATACTACAAGGAGTTTCTTATCATGAAATACTCAACGAAATTAAGTGATACTGTTCATGTGATGGTTCTAATTGCTATCAACCAGGAAAAATCCCTCTCCAGTGCCTCAATTGCAGAAAGTGTCCATACAAATCCCGGCTTTGTACGTCAGCTTATGTTAAAACTAAAAAAAGCGGGACTTATGACCAGTGTAGCCGGACATGCCCGTCCTTCTCTTTCAAAACCAGCAGATCAGATTACATTGCTGGATATTTATAAAGCAGTTGAAGGTGATAAACCATTGCTTCATTTAGATACTCATACCAATCCAGATTGTGGCGTTGGCATTAACATTCAGTTATCTTTGCAGGGATTTTATAATGAAATTCAAAAGGCTGCCGAAGAAAAAATGAATACGATTACTTTACAGGATATCATAGATACCTACTATCAGCGGACATCTATAGAAAATAACTTACAGGTAACTGTTCAGAACCCCATTAGTTAAACAGAAACACAAATATCAAAAAACCGAGGACTGTTCCCCGGTTTTTCTTTTCGTCTTAACTATTTATAATCCTTTTACAAACTCAACTGCTTTTTTATATCATCTTCATCAGGATGTCCTTTTGCAATTCCACCAAACAGTTTAAATGGGCCAAATGTGTCATAGCCTTTGCATCCGAATTTTCCTATCCCTGATTATCTTCAAAAAAGCCCGGATATACGTATTGTATTCAAACTGCCTGTCTATATCTGTTTTCTCTTTTCTCTTCCAGAATCCGAAAATATCATTGTACCGCTTCACCATATGGTTAGCCAGCCAACTGAATGACTGATGCTTCTAACACCATTCAAGAATGCCTCGGCATTCTTGCTGCGAGGTGCGCGTCATGCAATTGCATGACATACTTCTCCTGCGCACCTCTGCAATCCTGCCGGAGGCTATATCAGCTGGGGGAATGACTCCCACCACTGATACCAGCTTGTTTCTCACCACCTATAGAGGTGGGAGTCATCTCCCAGCTGATATACTTTATTTTGCATAAACTGTATTCCCTTTTGCAATTACTTCAACAAGCTGAAGTTCCTGGTCAAGAATACAAAGATCAGCATCGTAGCCTTCTTCAACCTTACCTTTTCCTTTGAGACGAAGAATATCTGCTGGATTAGATGTAATTGTAGAAATCGCTATTTCTAAAGGAATTTCTGTTTTAAATACACATTCCTTTACTTCCTTCAGAAGGCAGCTGGACTGTCCAACACCCATTCCAAGGAATTCGCCATTACTACTGTACATCGGAAGGCTTCCCTGTCCATCAGAAGAAATAGTCATGCGGTCAGGCCTTACTCCTGCATCTAACATCCGTTTGATACCATTACATACACGTACCTCATCACAGATAGTTTCCCAATAGTCAATATCTTCATTTCCGGTAAAGTCTACTGCTCCGCCTTTCAGTGCATACTCAATCGACTTGCAGAAAAGCATCTCATTTCGATTGATATGTGTTGGCAATATTTGAGAAGCCGGGATCTCTGTCTCATCTACCACTCGTTCAATAAGATCTAAGCATCTGGGACTGTCGCCAAGATGAACATTTACAATACCAGCTTTCCCGGAAAGAACACCACCAAGTCTTGTATCCGCAACGACACGTGCAAATTCCTCAAAAGTTGGCTGTGAAGAACGATGATCAGAGATCGCGATTTCTCCAGTTCCAACAATTTCCTGAATCATCATAATATCTTTCACAATACTGTCAGTCAACGTGCGAACCGGAATCTGATAACTGCCTGTATAACAGTATGCAGACATTCCCTGCTCATTCAATCCTTTGGTCTTTGCAACCAGTGCACACATATCACGACCGATTCCATCTGTTCCAAGACAACCAACAACTGTTGTTACTCCAAACTTCGTAAGTCCTTCCATAGTTGCTTCCGGAGTACGATTGGCGAATCCACCTTCACCACCGCCTCCGAGTACATGAACATGACTATCAATGAATCCCGGAGTTAAAAGTAACCCCTCTCCATTGATTATTTCTGCCTCAGAAAGAAATCCGTCTGTGGATATAGAACCTGCATCTTTAATCTTGACAATCTTATCATTAATTGTAAGTACATCTTTTTTTCCCAGATGCTGCGGGGCATAAACATCAATATTCTGAATTAATTTCATCATAAACCACTCCCAATTATCAAATGCATATTTTAGAATCCAACTCCAACTGCAATAAGAACTGTAATGATTGCACCAATCATTAAGACGCCAAGGAATTTCCACATGAATTTAATCCAGTTAGACCACTCAATCTTTGCAATTGCAAGAGATCCTATCAGACACCCAGACGTAGGAACAATCAGGTTTGTAAATGCATCACCAAGCTGGAATGCAACTACAGCTGTCTGACGTGAAACACCTAACAGGTCTGACAATGGAGCCATAATCGGCATTGTGATCGCAGCCTGTCCTGTTCCAGATACAACGAAGAAGTTGAATACGGACTGGAACAGATACATAAGTACTGCTGCAACTGCTCCTGAAACTCCAGACAATGCATTTGAAATATTATACATAATTGTATTGATAACTGTAGGTGTTGTGGGATCAGATCCACCAAGAACCTGCATGATACCCTGTGCCATAGCAACAACAAGTGCAGCACCGATCAGGTCTTTTGCTCCATCTTTAAATGATGTTGCAATATCATTCAGTTTCATATCATTCAGTTTAAAGATAACTCCAATCACACCGGAAACAATTCCCATAATGAAGAACTGTGTAGCAATCTCTGGCATGTAGTATCCTTGAGCCATAACTCCCCATACTACCCATACTACTGTAGCAGCCAGTGTCAGAAGAACTAAAATGTGTCCAAGACCAAATGAATGTCCTTCGCCAATTCCTGTTTTTTCATTCTGCTCACGGAAATATGCATCTGTCTTATATGCGATTGAGATTGTGGGAGTCTTTTTGATCTTTGATGCATAGAACATAGTCATTCCACAGCCGAGTGCTGTAAATACGACCCACATTACTATACGGAATCCTGCTCCAGAGAATACGTCAATGCCTGCAATACCCTGTGCAATACCTACAGAGAATGGATTCATCCAAGATGAACCGAAACCAATCTGTGTTGCAACATAAGTAACAAGAACTGCAATAACTGAATCATATCCAACTGCTACAAACAACGGACAAAGAATCATAGTAAACGGAAGAGCTTCTTCTCCCATCCCGAAAACTGCTCCACCAAGAGAAAACAGTATGAAAAGTACCGGAATCAATAATTTTTCTGCTCCCTTTGCCTTACGGATCAGTCCGATCAATCCAGATTCAATCGCACCTGTACGGATCATGATGCCAAATGCACCACCTACTACCATAAGGAATGCGATAATCTCGATTGCAGAACTATTTACGATTCCGTTATACATATAGTTGAAGAAGCCTGTTCCACCATCTCCACTAAAGAGTGCTACTCCTTCTGTTACCACATTTCCTGCATCATCTGTCAGATACTGGAAACTCCCATCTTTGATTACTGTACGGGTTTTCTCAACACCATTGATCATATATGAAATATCCTGTGTTTCGTAAAATCCTTTTGGTACAAGAAATGTCAGAACTGCTGCGATAACAACTACTAAAAAGATGATAATGTAGGTATCAGGCACTTGGAATCCCTTGTTAAAAGACTTTAACCCTTTTCCTTCTTTTTTGTTCATTTTTGAATCTCCCTCTCATTTTTGATATACTATATCAGTGTACCATAGAATGCTTCCTGTAAGTTTTTTCCGTCTGTGTTCCTGTGTACTTATTTGTTGCCATTTTAGAAACTCTCTTTTCTACTAATGCCAACATTCAACAGCTACTTTTATAACTCCATCTCTCTTATTCTCGAAGAGATCATAGGCCTCTTCAATCTTACTTAGAGGATAGGTATGCGTAATAAGTGGTTCTGTATTTATCTTTCCCTCAGCAATCAATTTCAATGTCTTATCGCAATCGCATCCATCCACTCCACCGATTTTAAAAATAAGATTTTTGCCATACATATCCGGAAGCGGTAAACTCTGTGCTTTATCATAAAGTGCAACGATTGTTACAATTGCATTCGGTCTTGCGCACTCCCATGCAAGACGAAACGTTGATTCTGCTCCTGCAACTTCAAGAACAACATCTGCTCCACCATGAGCACTTGTTTTCTTAACAAATTCCTCACATTCTTCCGGAGAAACAGTAAGTACATCAGGATAATGCTTATTAATAAATCGGATACGATCTTCGTCTTTCTCACACATGATAATGTGCTTGGGATTTTTCAGCATAACACAAAGCAATGTACATATTCCTGTAGGGCCTGCACCGATGATCAGTACTGTGTCGTCTTCTGTTATTTCAGAAATACGAGTTGCCCAGTAGCCGGTAGCCAGAACATCTCCAACAAATAATGCCTGTCGCTCTGTAACTTTGTCCGGAATCTTATTTAAGCCTTGATCTGCGAACGGTACACGCACATACTCAGCCTGACCACCATCAATACGACAGCCAAGAGCCCAACCGCCATTTTGATCAATACAGTTATTAACATAACCTTTTTTACAGAAATAACATTCACCACAAAATGTCTCCACATTTACTGTTACTCTGTCTCCCGGTTTAACATGAGTAACAGCACCTCCAACTTCTTCAACAATTCCAACCATCTCGTGACCAACAGTAATTCCCGGAACTGCACGTGGAACACTTCCATGCTTGATATGTAAATCACTGGAGCAGATACTCGCAAGTGTTACCTTTACAATAGCATCCCTTTCATGCATGATTAACGGTCTCGGTTTTTCTCTTAATTCAAATTTTCCTTTTGATACATATGTATAAGCCTGCACTGTTTTTCCTCCACCATTTTCAAATATTAAACATCTCCCTGCACATCCTTTTTCCACATGGGGTTTTAAAAATATTATGATAGGCTTTTAGAGCTGCATCTTTCGATAAACCGTCCTCCATAATATTAACCAGAAAATCAGCCTCTACCAATATCTGATAATCGATTTCATCAATATTATCATAGGTATGATGATGTGCAATCAAATACTGTACCCGACCAGATACATCTTGATCAAAGCCTAATTCTCCAAGCAGCTTTTCTGCGATTGCAGGACCTTCTTTTTCCTGTAATTTTCCATTACAATTTCCATATTTTTCTTCACAGAAATGAATTCCAATATCATGTGTCAAAGCTGCTGCTTCAATAGTAAATAAGCATTTCTTATCTACATTTTCCGTTTCTGCTATCAATTTTGCATAGCTATGCACTTTACAAAAATGTTGAATCCGCTTTGCATCTCCTCTATATAATTCAATCATTGCCAAATGTAATTTGTTTATCATTGAATGTTTCCTCCCTGTTGAAAATCAAACATACAAATAATATTTATCATGCTATATTTTAACAGAAACAAAAGCTAAATGCTATTATGGGAGGGAAAAAAGTGAGAATACGATGTACATTTTTTCAACAAAATATCCTCTTGAAATGACAGGATCATTAAGTGTCTGTCACTCCAAGAGGATTTATATTGTCTATTAAGAGAGGTTATATACTTTTAATATCTTTATTACTTACTAGAGCGGTTATATACTGTTACTGGCTGATCAGTTCCTGTAATTCAGCATCATAATCAACTCTTTCTCCACTTGTGGTATCGAATACCATAGTAGATTTGTTGTCAGAAGTATAGGTGCTCCATTCAGGTACATTGTCACCATTTGGATCTCCGGTGCGTGCAAAGTTTACCCATGCACTTGCCATTACATCCTGCAGATCATAAGCATCCTGACTTCCGCCATAGCTGCCGGATACCAGATCTACATTGTGGAATACAAATGGAATTTCGCCGCAGTGCCACAGGTTTACACCACCATCAATTGGAGATTCATAAGATACAACGTAATCATAATTTTTAGTTGCACCAGCTTCTACTCGTTTTGTAAGGGTATTGGTGAACTTTGTACGATCTGCTACATAATAAGCGTCACAAGCACTCTTTTCAGGATAAGCTTTCAGGAAAGCTTCTTTTACAGCTTCAGCTTTATCACCGTATTTTTCTGTTAATTTTGCGTCAACTTCTTCTTCAGTCCAGGAGTTTTTGTTGGTTTCATTGGGATCCAGACATGTCCAGCAATTCATTTCTCCAAATACAGAACCGACCATAACCGGAATGTCATTTGTCCATTCCTGGAAATTACTCTGAATATAATCTTCATCAAGAACAGGACGCCAGCTTAAAGAAGTTCCAATTTCATCGCCAACTTCTTTTAATGCTTCAGTTGCAGCAGCATCAAGAGTATCATACGGAACCTCTTTTAACTGTTCAATCTGGTTATCTGAAATTCCTAAAATTTCAAGAGTTTTTGCAGTAATCTTTTTTGCAGTATCTTTTTCGATATAGCGTTCACTTCCGCTCTGTACAACCGCCTGATTGAATAATCCTTCTGCTTCAGGGGAAGCTAACATGCTGATGACTTTACCGCCGCCACCAGACTGTCCGAAAATAGTCACGTTGTCAGGATCGCCGCCAAAATTAGCAATGTTTTCTTTTACCCACTTTAAGGATGCAATCATATCTGCTGTGCCGCAGTTACCAGAATACTGATAGTCCTCACCATATTCGGAAACATCTAAGTAGCCAAGTACGTTTAAACGATGGTTTACAGTTACTACAACTACATCACCATATTCGCTAAGATTTTTTCCGTCATATGCAATACCTTCGATAGCAGAACCGTTGGTGTATCCGCCACCATGGAACCATACCATAACCGGCTTCTTTGCATTGGTATCCAGATCCTGTGTCCAAACATTCAAATTCTGGCAGTTTTCGCTCTGTGCCCAGTAACGATGAGGAATCAGGAAATCTCCGCCATCCGGATCTGTCATATTTGTAATAGGAGCTGTAGAACCATAGACAAGACAATTGCGCACATCATCCCATGTATCAGGAGCCTCCGGCTGTTCAAATCTGTCGGCTTTTGCATAAGGAATCCCACGGAAAGTATAAGTTCCGTTGTCAATAAAACCACGAACCTTTCCGTATGCGGTATCTGTAATGCCCTCTGTTTTGCTGACTACAACACTTTCTGTAGCTGAAGTATCGTCAGCTGCAGCAGCAGAAACTGTTGAAATCCCCATAGAGAAAATCATAACACTGCTTAAAAGAATACTAATAATTTTTTTCTTCATTTCTTAATACCCTCCTTCATATTTTGTAACTTTATTATAAAAAAAACGTTCTGGCAGCGCTATAAGTTTTTGAACTTGTCACTATTATTTTTTTGATTTCTTTAATTGTTTGGTAAATCTGATTGAAAAACCACCTGATTCGTTGTACTATATTTAGTAGGAAAATAGTGTATTTTTTAATTCAATATGAAAAGGGAACTCCTATGAAAAAAAATCTGAAAATATTATTATTCATTGCTGTTTGTGCCATTGCAGGCAGTGGTCTGTTATATGTGAAAGAATATAGTCAAAAGCAGCAAATAAACAGTGAAAAAGATGAAAAAGAAACACTTGTATTTCTCACGTCCAAAAGAGAAACAAGGCATATTTTTGAAACAATCATTGAAGATTTTAATGAGTCACAGGACGAGATATATGTTGAACATCTGGAAGTACCCAATCCGGATCAGGAGTTGCAAATACGTGCAGTTCAGGGAGAATTCCCGGATATTGTTGAATTTATTGGAGCTAAGAAAGATGATCTGAAAAAATATGTAACGGGTGGATATTTGCAGGCTTTAGACAATTTTTCGGCAACCCGTTGTGTTAATGAGCATTTTTTGGAAAAATTAGAAATTCATAATGGTACTTACGTACTTCCATTATCTGTGAACTACAGAGGAATATTTTATAACAAAAAGATGCTGGAGGAAGAAGGGTATCAGATTCCCTCTACTTATTCTGAACTTATTGATACCATGCAGCAAATAAAAAAAGCTGGAAAGCTTCCTATTGTTTTTGCAGATAAAGACAGCTGGACCGTTCACCAGGGATGGGATGCAATTGATATGTCATCCAGGGGAAGCCAGGACGACCTATTTCAGAAGGTATTAGATGGTGATGCACTTTTATATGAAGATTCTATTGCACTTGATTCCACCAGGAGATATTTAGAAATAAGAAAATACAGTCAGAAACAAACAATAAACACAGGATATGACGAAGCAGTAAAAACATTTGCAAACGGGGAAGCATATATGTTTCTCCAGGGAAACTGGGCATATCCCTTAATAAAAAAAATCAATCCGGATATCGATCTGTTATTTATGCCATTCCCTGCATATCATGAAGGTGATGAAAAAGTGGTAGTAAAAATAGATGCATCCTTGGGAGTTTCAGCTTCCTGTACCCATACAGAAGCAGTTGGAAAATTTCTGGATTATGTATTTTCAAAAAAGATGAGTGAATATTATGCAGAAGAAGCAGGGGCATATTCCTGTATAAAATCTGTAGATGTAGCAGACAAATATGCAAAAGCATTTACGGACAGCATCAGGAATGGTGATTTTGATCTGGAAGAATTTGCTTACGAGAGCGACAAGTCTGATGCAAGGGATGCTTTATTTCAGAACTTTTTCAGTTCACCTCAAAGGAATACCGAAAAATCATTTTTAAAGGAATGGAATGATCTTTTTATTCTGTTGAAAGGAGACTGAGTGTGAAGAGGATTTCAAGATTGCCTGTATGGTGGCAGCTTTTTATTGGACTGGCATGCTGTTTTCTATTTTCCTTAATAGTCATTTGTGCATCCTTTTTTATTGATATAAAAGAGGCTGAAAAAAATAATTGGTCTTACTTGCACAGAATGAACAGTCAGTGGGAACTGGAGATTGAAACGATAACAAAGAATCTGGATTATTTGCAATATTTACCTTTAATAGATAAAGATATCATGACAAATCTCCGAAACGACTATCAAAAGCAATCTCTAAAAAAACAACTTTCAAACTCGAACTATGTAAATAATATTTTAGAGGATATTTGCGGGATTAACCCATTTATTTTACGTGCTACGATTTTAACCAAAAATGGAAATATTTATGGCAATTTTGTTGAGGACTCATTAAAGCAGGTTGAGCAGGCACAAGATCATATTGTCTATTCAAAAGCAGGTCATAAAAATGAGAAACACATCACAGACATATATGAAGGCGAAATAAACATGCTTCCATATAAACTATTAACAATTGCATATGCTATGTATCCGGTAACATCAGATGAAAAGCTTGCTACGATTTATATCGATCTGAACTTTGAAGAAATAGAAAAAAGTTTTTCTGTGTTTTCAAATAATGAAATCGAATGTTGTCTTTTTAATAAAAACGGGATGATTTATTCTTCTGAAAAAGAAAACAATTTTCTTCTGAAGGATGTGAAAAACATTTATGAAAATTCAGATCATCAAGGAGTATTGGAAACAGACGGCACTGTCTGGAACGCATATGTTGTTAAAATCACTGATTTGGACTGGTATCTGGTTCAATGTATGCCGAAAAAAAGTTTTACCTTCAATAGTACAAAGAATATTTTGCCCTTTTGCTTTTGGGTTTTGATGATTTTTGTATTTTTACTGTTTGGAGGCATGCAGCTGATCAGTCGTATTACAAAACCTATTTCTGAATTCTCTAATGCCTTAAATCAGGTAACATTACATAAAAAACAAAAGCCAAGGCATATTCAATTATCAGAGGACGTACCAGAAGAAATTTCTACAATGGTAAGTGGTTATAACGATCTTGTATCGCGTATTGAAGAAAATATTATTCTGGCTTACAAAAACGAAATAAGTCAGAAGAAAACCGAACTGCAAATGCTGCAATATCAGATCAATCCTCATTTTTTATATAATACATTAAATATTGTCAGTGCGTTGGCAAAGCTAAACGGAATTAAAGAAATATCCGAAATCTCGGAAAGCCTGTCCCATATTTTCCATTACAATGTAAAAGGTGGAAATATTGTACAGCTGAAAATGGAGCTTGAAAATCTTCAATGCTATGTAAAAATACAGTCCCTGCGTTTTCCTGGAAAATTTGATGTAATTTATAACGTGGATGAGGAGATGCTGACCTGTGAAATGTTAAAATTCATCTTGCAGCCATTAATGGAAAATGCAATAGAACATGGTGTTATTCCATGTAAAAAAAGAGGCAGAATAGAACTGACAGGAAAAATCAGTTCAGATCATATAGCAGAGATCCGTATTTGTGATAATGGGAATGGAATAAACGATGAAACATTGCAGATGCTGCGCCAGGAGCTTAAGAAGGACCTGAAGCAGGGCATAAATCATAGTTCATCCGGAATTGGTCTAATCAACGTGCACCAGAGAATTAAAAACTATTATGGAGAAGAATTTGGAATTTCAATTGAAAGTACCCTGGGAGAATATACTTGTATAAAGGTCCGTTTTCCTATATTGCCAAAAGAGGTGTAATAATGAACTTTAAAATTTTAGTTGCAGATGACGAATATTATGCAAGAAAAGTACTTGTTATGATGCTTGAGAAATCCGGATTACCAATTTTGGTAGAAGGAGATTTTGAAGATGGAGAAGAAGTAATAGAATATCTTCAGAAAAATGAAGCAGACATTATCATTACGGATATTCGTATGCCCAATTTAGATGGTCTGGAACTGGCAAAATATGTACAGGAACATTTGCCAAAATGTGCAGTAGTGGTAGAAACGGGATATGAAGATTTTCAATATGCCAAAAAGGCATTGCGATATCATGTAAAGGACTATTTGACAAAACCAATTAATGAATCAGAATTACTTGAATGTATTAAGGATATTCTTATTGAAAAAGCGAAGTTCGATAATCTGGAGAATATTAATAAATTAAAAGGTGTTGTTGAGAACCTGGATTTTGCACAGCTGATACATAATAAAAAGCTATTTGACCACATGATGCCTGCTGATCTTTGGAATGCTCATTCCTGGTTTTATATGGTGAAGGGAGAAGTTTCAAATTCAGGTTATCAAAAAATTGAAAACTATTTACAGGGCAAAAAAAATGCCTCTAATATACAAAGCTGGTATTTTAAAAATAAAGGAGAATGTATATTACTCTTTTTTTGCAAAGAGAAAATGGATTTCAAAGCATGTATTGGTGAGGCTGATTTTCTGCAGCTAAGAAATAGCATAGGTCATAATTCCTGGTTTGGAATCAGTGGCATTCATAAAGAAAGAGCTGAAATTGAAAAAGCATACCGAGAATGTATTTACGCAATTAATAACCGTATTTTAATAAATGACAATCTGTTTTTCTGGAAGAAGGAACTGGAAATCACAAATCTGCTGGAAAAAGAAACATTGGAAATATTCAGCAGGTTCATAGAATTTGGACGCATTCATGAGGCAGAAAAAATCATAGACAAATTATTTGCCAGATGTATAAAAGAACATGCAAACATTTACAGCCTTTATAATGCGGTCATACAGCTTTTTTCTATCCTCCGGAACAACTATTATAATAGATGTCAGGTTCCGGCTGGAGAAGGGGGATATTTCCTGTTTGACTTTAAGATTGATCTGTATCAATTCCATACAGCGGATGAGTTAAAAGAATATTTATTTATGATTTTGAAAGAAGTTGGGGAGAAAAATGAGGAAGATGAAAACGAACTTCTGATAGAAAACATTTTAGGTTATCTTGAAAATCATTATGCTGACGATATCACATTAAATGAGCTTGCAGAACATAAATATTTTGTAAGCGTGGGACACCTGAGCAGAACATTTAAAAATAAAACAGGACAAACATTTTCCAAGTATCTGACGGAGCTGCGCCTGAAAAAGGCAAAGGAATTTTTAATAAATACAGACTTTGACATTACGGATATAGCCACTTTTACAGGATATAATGATGCTTCTTATTTCACTCAGATTTTCCGAAAATCCTGTGGTATGACACCTTCAGAATATCGTTCCATGTAAAATGCAGCCTCCCGCACCTGAAAACATAGTAGATGCAGGAGGCTGCCACTAAAAAATTCTTAAAAATTACTTTCTTTTCTGTTTGCCTGCTCTCTGCAGGCATTTCCTATATTAGTCAGACAGAGTACTGTAGCAATCAGGAAAAGCCCTGGGATCAGGATGATCCACCAGGAGCCTGTCATCAATGCTTTATCTGACAGAGATAGCATACTGCCCCATGTGATAACTTCTATGGGAAGACCGATTCCCATAAAACTCAAGGTAGCCTCTGAGATCATTGCAGTTCTTACGTTCATAACAACCATAAACATGATTGATGAGAAAAAGTTGGGTACCAGGTGTTTCCACAAAACACGAAAGAACCCTGCTCCCATACATTTTGCAGCGATAATATATTCACTATTTCGTATCTGTCGTACTTCAGTACGTACCACTTTGGCAATACTGGTCCAGCTGGTCACGCCAATCACAAATGACAGGCTGAGAACATTCGCATTTCCCATGATAGCTTGCAGTAGAATGATCAGAAGCAGAGTTGGAATACTTAGGAATATCTCTGTAAATCTCATAATCAGTTCATCAAGCCATGCCGGTGCCACTCCACTGAATGCCCCAACCACAACTGCAATAAAAGTAGAAATTACAGTAGCTAAACCACCGATCAGAATTGAGATTCTTCCCCCATACCAGATCATAGAAAAAATATCTCTTCCCATGGTATCTGTACCAAAAAGGAATTCCTTGTCAGGCGCCTTGTTATAATTCAGCAGATCCATATAGGTGGGATCCTTTGTCATGATCAGTTCTGCACCCAGACAGCCAAGTATGATAAGCACCAGGATTGCTATCGAAACCACTGGTTTGTTCTTATACCACTTTTTCTTTGCTTTCGGAATTATTGTTTCTGTCTTTTTGTTTCCTGCAAATTCAAATAAACTATTAGTCATCCTTCCACTACCTCCGATTTCTCGGTTATTACTTCATCCTTCATACGAGGATCAATCTGTTCATTGATAGTCTGACTGACAATATTACAGAAAATAACCAGGATTCCTGACATCATACACAGCAACATCAGCAGATTATAATCATGATATCTGGCACTCTCATAAGACAGAGCTCCGATTCCAGGATAGGAAAATACGCTTTCTACTACATAGGTTCCCCCCAGTACATGAGGGACTGCAATTGCCATAATGCTCAGATAAGCAGGCATTACGTTTCGGACACAATGCGTGAACATAAGCTTTTTCTTATTCAATCCTTTTGCTTTTGCCAGAAGAACGTAATCTGCACGAACCTCTTCAAGGATCTTATTTCGGATCATGTAAGCGTAATACCACAAATGCTCCAGAACCACGATGGTCAGCGGCATGATCAGATGCAGAATCCGGTCTCCAACATTTCCTGCATTTCCGGTGCTGTAAGCGCCACTACTTGGCAAAACCTTAAGATTTACGGAAAAGATAAGGATCAGCACCAGAGCCATCCAGAACTCAGGAATACAACTTGATATGGTTCCCAGCTTGCACAGGATCCGGTCTGCCATCCGGTTTTCGTACCAGGCGCATAGGATTCCAAGAAGCAAAGCTCCTGCAAACATAATGATAAATCCGATTCCTCCAAGCAAAAGTGTATTGCCAATGCGGTTGCCAATTACTTCTAATACATCCTGTTTATATTTAAAGGAAATGCCAAACTCTCCATGAAAAGCATTTTTTACCCATTTCACGTATTGCACAGAAATGGGTTCATTCAAACCCAGTTTTCCCATTGCCCATTCACGTTCTTCCGGGCTCATCTTCTCTGTACGGTCTCCATAATAAGAGATCAGCGGATCTCCCGGTGCAAGACGTGCTACATAAAATACTGCAACAGAAAGTATAAATACAGAAATCAGGAATATCAGGCTTTTTGTACCATAGTAGACTAACTTTTTTTGTCTCATCATATACTGCACCCCTTTCTGTCAGCCTGGGTCATTGCAAAATGTCCTGGTGACACTTCTGTCCATACACTGTTTTCCATTCCCTCCCCATGATAATACTGGAGGACTCTTTTTCTTTCCCTGATCGGATCCGGAACAGGAATTGCAGATAACAATGTTTTCGTATAAGGGTGCACCGGATTGGAATACAATTCTTCTGCTGGAGCCAGTTCTACCAGTTTTCCATGATACATGACTCCCACCCGGTCACAAAGATATTCAACCATCGCCAGATCATGTGCAATAAATAAAAATGTAAATCCATGATCCTCCTGCAGATGGCGAAACAGGTTCACGATCTGTGCCTGTATGGACACATCAAGAGAAGCAATCGGTTCATCTGCCACCAGAAATTCCGGTTCCATACACAAGGATCTGGCTATCGCCACTCGTTGTCTCTGGCCGCCTGACAATTCAGATGGATAACGATCCAGAAAGCTATTCTCCAGTCCTACATATTCCATCTGAAATGCAGCCTCTTTCACAAAGCTTCCTCTGGGCGGTGTGATATGCTGAATTCTCATAGGCTCAGTAATAATATCAGACACTTTCATTTTCTGATTCAGACTGGATGCTGAATCCTGAAAGATCATCTGGCGTCTGGTCTGCAGCATTTTCTTATGCTTTTTAAATTCCTTTTTATCACAGATATTTACGTCTTTGTACCAGATTTCTCCCTTCGTGGGCTGATATATATTCATCAAACATCTGGCTACTGTAGATTTCCCGGAACCAGACTCTCCTACCAGACCAAAGATTTCACCTTTATGGATTTGAAATGAAACATCGTCCACAGCCTTTACTTTGATTTTTCTTGTCAGGTGAAACTGCTGGGTCAGATGCTTCACATCTAATAAAACTTCTTTACTCACTGAACTGCCCTCCCATAGGTGATTTGATCTGTGGTGCCCGTGGGTCCAACAGCCAGGTTGCCGCATAATGCGTATCTGTTATCTTAAACATAGGCGGCATTTCTTCATAATCAATATTCAGGGCATACTCATTTCGACATGCAAAAGCATCACCTTTAGGCGGATGGATCAATGTAGGCGGCATACCGGGAATTGTGTACAGACTTTCTTTTCCATTTGCAAATGCAGGAAGTGACTTCATCAATCCCCATGTGTATGGGTGTCTGGGATCGTAATACACTTCCTCTGCTGTACCGATCTCTACGATTTTACCTGCGTACATTACTGCTACCCTGTCTGCTACCCTGGCAACAACTCCCAAATCATGAGAAACCAGTATCATCGCTGTTCCAAGCTTTTTCTGTATTTCACGCAGAAGATCCAGGATTTGTGCCTGTATGGTCACATCCAATGCTGTGGTCGGTTCATCTGCAAATAAAATATCCGGATCTGCTGCCAGTGCAATCGCCATAACACATCTCTGGCGCATTCCACCAGAAAACTGCCAGGGATACTGATGGTAGCGTTCCTTTGGATGAGAAATACCTACCAGCTCCATAAGTCTCAGAACCTTCTGATCTACCTGCGCTTTTGTATATTTTCTATTGTGGATCAGCACTGCTTCTGCGATCTGTTTTCCAATTTTGATCGTTGGATTTAAGGATGTCATAGGATCCTGAAAAATCATGGAAAAAACCTTTCCACGAAGCTTCTGCATCTCCTTCTCCCGATAACAAGTGATATCCTGTCCATTCACATGGATACTTCCCTCTTTGATCTTTGCACTTGGTGGCAAAAGCTTCATGATACTTTTGCAAAGCACACTCTTTCCACATCCGGATTCGCCAACTATAGCCAGCACTTCTCCCTTTTTTAACGAAAAAGACACGTCCCTCACTGCCTGTACTTCTCCTAAGGAACCTTCTATGCTGACTGAAAGATTTTTAACCTCTAATAAATGTTCCATTTTTAATCCTTTTTCCGCTAGTGTAAAAAGGGGGCACTCCTGGCGCCCCCATCACAACCCTTATCTCGTTTTATTATTCAATCGTCCAGTCTGCAACATTCCAGAAAATACCAACTCCGTGATGTCCCATAACTGTATCAGGATCAATTCCCTTAATATTGCTGTCAGCAACATAGTTAGCATCGATATAGCAGATCATTGCATAAGCCGGATCCTCTGCAAGAGCTTTCTGGAAATTAGCATATGCCTCGGCACGAACCTGGGGATCTGCGGTCTGTCTTGCTTCGGTCAGATATTTGTCAACTTCCTCATTGGAATAGCTGGAGTAGTTTGCTCCCTTATCTGTTCCGAATACTTTGTAGGTATGGTCGTCAGCATCAAATGGGCTTCCCCATCCGATCAGGAATGCCATCTGTCCAGCCCAGTCTATCTGTGCAGGAATCTCAACGGATACATCCATGCCAATTTCTTTCAGTTCCTGTGCTGCGATCTGTGCCATATCAATACGTACCTGATCACCGGAACTTACGCTGATAACAAATCCCACTTTTTCGCCATCACGATAATAGAATCCGTCATCACCCATCTCACATCCAGCAGCTTCAAGGATTTCTTTTGCTTTTTCCGGATTGTAATCATAATGCTCAACATCTTCATAGTTGTAAATATTTCTCTGAAGCGGTCCATAAGCCGGCATTCCCTGTCCAAGGATCACTGCATCAATAATTGCCTGACGATCAAGTCCGTAGCATACTGCCGGGATCAGATCACGGTTTTTCTGCCAGTATTCGTTGCCAAAGTTAAACATGATTCCACGATAGTCAGCAGTCTTCATATCATAGCATGTATATGCATCATCATCAGCAAAAGAAGCTGCATCCTTCGGCGTGAGAAGAGCCAGATCCAATTCTCCTGATTTTAACTGAAGTGCTTTCGCATTGTCATCGGGTACGATCTTGAATACAACTTTATCAATGGATGGCTCGCCTTTGAAATAATCTTCATTCTTAACCAGAGTAATAGCCTGTCCTTCATCCCAAGATTCGATTTTGTATGGGCCTGTTCCTACCGGGTTACGGAAGAAATCAGATGTCTGCATATCTTCTCCCTCAAGCAGATGCTTAGGAAGAACTGCCATTGTCATATAATCAAGGAATGCAACATTTTTGTCTTTAAGCTTAAATGAAACAGTATGATCATCGATCACATTAATCTCTTCTACATCCTCGTAGTTAGGTGCATTCTCAGAACCGTTTTCCGGATCCATAATAGCTTCGATTGTAAACTTAACATCATCTGCAGTAACAGGTTCACCATCCTGCCATTTGGCATCCTCTACCATATGAAATGTGTAGGTATTGTTTGCATCATCGAACTCCCAGCTCTTAGCCAGTCCTGGAACTACCTGATTCTCTCCGTCATGTGCAGTTAATCCGCTGAAGATCAGAATATTGATCTCGCCATGCTCATCCATAGCCGGGTTGATCCTGGTATAATCTCCACTTCCATATACCAGAGTTGTTTCTTCTTCTGCAAATGCAGGAATTGTTGTGCCTGCACTGGCCATAAATACAGTCAGAAGCATTCCTACCATTGTTAAAAGTCCCTTTTTCATTCTTTGATCCCTCGCTTTTTTAATTTTGGTAACTTTCTCAATGATACCAAAATCAGCGATTCTTCATAAGCCCTGTAGGGGGATATTCGGCCATTCTTATTTGCAACAGATGTATTCAATATTTGCATACGTTATTCAAACGAGGCTATATCAGCTGGGGGATTGACTCCCAGCTGACATGTGTTTATGCTGTAAGATATCTTTTGATAAGCTCTAGTCCCTCTATTGGAACACAAAATTTCTGATTCTTCTTTTTACATTCTGACAGAGTATTTTCCAGGTCAAACCACTGCACTTCCTCAACCTCTTCTTTTTGAAGCTTTAAGCTTTCTATTTCCACAGGCCTCCTGTAAGCATATACAAATGCAATCTCGTTATCCCAAAAAAGCTTTCCATAAAACTCCTTTTTATACCGGATAGGAAATGTTCCTGCAAATTCCAGATCCCTGGCTTGTGCTTTAATCCCCAGTTCTTCAAAAAGTTCCCTTAATGCAGATTCTAATGGTTCGTCTCCTGCCTGCACATGCCCTGCCGAAGAGGTATCAAACCTGCCGGGAAAAGAATCTTTCTCTGTGGAACGCTTTTGCAGCAAAACCTGAATCCTGCCTTCCATTTCCCTTATGATCCAGATATGGGCAGTTCTGTGTCTTATCCCCTGAGCATGTGCAATACTCCGCTCTACAGTCTGCCCGGTTGGCTCTCCTGCCTCATTAATAATATCAAAAAATTCCATGGCTTCTTTCCGTCCTTTATCTCAATTTTCTTGAACCAGCACTACCCTTTCGGGAATCAATTATATGCCTTTCCACATTTTCGTGCAAATCTTAATACACACTTTTTTTTCATTTTTCCCACATAAGGAACACATTTTTTCCATATTTTAAACACAGTCTTCATATATATTGTTTTACATAAACAACAAGACAACAAACATTCATACAGAAAGGACAATATAAAAATGAAGAAAAAATATTTAGCAGTTTTGATGGGAATCATGGTAACATCTACAGCCGTTCCAGCAACCACGTTTGCAGAAGACGTCTCTACCACTACAGAAGCAGATACAGCACAGGAGCAGAAAGTCACAAATGAAGCACCAGATGGTCAGGCTCCTGAAAAACCGGAAGGTGAAGCTCCGGACGGACAGGCTCCTGAAAAACCAGAAGGTGAGGCTCCGGACGGACAAGGCGGTCCTGATGGCGGTCAGTCTGAAGGCGTGGATAGCTACACCACTGTCAATGAATATACAGAAGATACCTCTATTGAAAATACAACCCTTGAATCCACAGGAACCGATGAAAATGCAGCTTTGATCTCTTCCGGTGCCAATGTGACTTTTGACAACGTAACCATATCCCGGGAGTCCCAGGAAAGTACCGGTGGCAATGATGCCAGCTTTTATGGGGTAGGTGCAGCCGTTCTGGCAACAGACGGAACAGCTTACGTAAAAGGTGGAAGTATTACAACGAACGCAAATGGTGGAGCTGGTCTATTCGCATATGGTAATGGTACGATCTATGCGGCAGATACAGACATTAAAACAGAGCAGGGCACCTCCGGCGGTGTACATACCGCTGGTGGAGGCACCCTTTATGGTTGGGGTCTGAATGTTGAAACCAATGGTGAATCTTCCGCAGCCATCCGAAGCGACAGAGGCGGCGGCACAATGGTTCTGGATGGAGGAAGCTATACTTCCAACGGGATCGGCTCTCCTGCCATCTACAGTACAGCAGATATTGCAGTAAATAATGCGACTCTCACAGCCAACGGATCGGAAGCTGTATGTATCGAAGGTCTTAACTCAATCCACTTGTATGACTGCGATCTTACCGGAAATATGAGTGATCAGGATCAAAATGACAACACCTGGACTGTCATCTTATATCAAAGCATGTCTGGTGACGCAGAAGTAGGTAACAGCACCTTCCAGATGGATGGTGGTTCCCTTACTTCCCAAAACGGTGGTGTATTCTACACCACCAACACGGAAAGCACCATCACTTTAAATGATGTAGATATTAATTATAATGATGACAATGAGTTTTTCCTGCAGTGTACAGGCAATACCAATCAGCGTGGCTGGGGACAGGCAGGTGCCAATGGCGCAGACTGTGCCTTTACCGCAATCAGTCAGGACATGCAGGGAGATGTGATATGGGATTCTATCAGTGACCTTGATTTCTATATTACAGACAGCAGTAATCTGACAGGTGCAATCCTTGATGATGAAACATATGCCGGTGACGGTGGTTCCGGTTATTGCAACGTAACTGTCAGCAAAGACTCAACCTGGACGGTTACCGGAGACAGCACCGTTACTTCCCTCTCCAATGAAGGAACCATCGTAGATGACCAGGGCAAAGCTGTGACTATCCAGGGAACTGACGGCACTGTTTATGTAGAAGGTGACAGCCAATACACCATCACAACCGATTCTTACAGTGATTCTGCAGATCAATCCGGTGCAACAGCTCTTCAAAACTGGAGCGGATATCAGACAGAAAAACCTTCTACTCTTTCTTAAGGTCTGTGATCAGCAGATAAAGAATCCCCAGGATCACAATGGTACCAGCCATGATTGCCAACATCCATCCTGTTCCTACAACTTTCCCAAGAAAGATAGGATTGCAGTCCACGGAATCCCGGATCCCCGCAATTGCCTGTGTGGGGATCCCTTCCTTTTCCATTTCCTCAAAAACACCTCTCAGCATATGATTCTTCAACAAAGAAGTCCCATATGTACTTGGAATAAAGGAAAGAACCTTCTGCAATCCGCTTCCAAAATTAGAAATAGGCATATATGCACCACATATAAATCCATATCCTGCACTTACAATGGTTCCCACAGCTGACATCTGTCCCTGGGTTTTCAAAGGGTAGCAGACAATGCTGGATAAAATACTTCCAAACAGGACCAGAAGGATCTCGTCCAAAATCAGCCATAAAACATCTGCCACGCTTAAATACCATCCCATGATGCCAATATAGCCAAGGCACAATGCCAAAGCCAGCAGATTTACCATTAAGGAATTCAGCACAGTTGAAAAAAAGTAGCCCAGGTAGATCAATGGTCTTTTTACAGGAGATACATTAAAATCCTTTCTTGCACCACTGGCCCGGTCCTGTATCATAGTCAGGTTTACACAAAAGGTTACTGTTACACAGCTGACTGCCAGAAGTCCGGCTGCAAGCTGTGAAGCTACTGTGCCATCCACTAATTTATCAGAAATCTTAAAGAAATCAGGAAGGGCCGACAGGAAAGAATCTCTGTATATATTAGCAAGAAAAGTCCCATATAATACGATCAGAATAATCGGAGTGATCAAGGATGAGATCAGCATGCCCTTGTCTCTGAAAAACAGCTTCCTGTTTCGTTTTATTAATGCCAACGTGGTTTTCATGGATTCTCACCTCCTAATACCTTTCCGGTTACAGCAAGAAATACATCATCCATGCCGCCCTTTACTACTTCATAATCCTGAAACAGTTCCTGATGCTCTACAATCAGCTTTGTTGCTTCACCGGTGTTCTGTACCTGGATCTGATAACCATCCCGGATTGCCTTATAAGGTTTGCCAAGCTGCCGGATCTGTTCTTCTCCTGCTCCATATATAGAAACATAGTCCTGTACATATTGATTTTTCAGCTGATAAGGTGTACCCTCTGCCACAATCTTCCCCTTATCCAGAATCACTACATAACCTGCAGATGCCGCTTCTTCCATATAGTGTGTTGTAAGAAAAACGGTCATATTCTCTGATACCCGAAGCTTTTCGATAATACTCCATATCAGCTTTCTGGTCTGAGGATCCAGTCCTGTGGTAGGCTCATCCAGAATCAATATCTCAGGTTTGTGAAGTAGTGCCCTGGCAATGTCAATTCTTCTTCGCTGACCGCCGGACAGTTTGCCCACCTGCCGGTTCATAAACCCTTTAAAGTCCAGGATAATGGACAGCTCTTCCAGTCTCTTATCAAATTCCTTACCTGTAATACCATACAGTGCGGCTCTGCTCTCCAGGTTTTCCCTGACAGTCAGCGGCTTATCCAACACACTGTCCTGAAAAACAACACCTATCATTCTTTTAATGTCTCCCGGCTTCTGATCTACTTCGTTGCCGCCGATCTTTACCTCTCCACTGTCCTTTTTCAGCTGCCCGCAGATAATCGAGATCGTGGTACTCTTGCCTGCTCCATTTACACCAAGAAAAGCAAATAGCTCCCCTTTTCTTACCTGAAAGCTTAGATCATTTACAGCATGTACACTACCGAAGGACTTATTCAGATGCTGTATTTCTATTACAGGATCCAACTGTTTTTCCATTTTTCATATCTTCCTTTCCACAAACATTCTTTCTTACAGAAAAGATCAAATCTCCTTTTCCACTATACCATAACCAGCATATATAATTCTACCATTCCTCTCAGATTCCCAGTGAATCCAGTGAATATTTGTTTTCCCGTGAACGATATGTTGTGGATTGGGCTATTCTGAAAATACCTCCATCATAAGCCTGATCCCAACCTTCAATCCTTCCTCAAATGAATTTTTCTCCCATGCACAGCATACACTCCCATGACGAATCATGATCTCCTCCCAAAGTGGTATCCTCTCCCCCATATCATCCTCCACCACTCGGTCCATGCCTTCGATTCCTTGCAGCCATTGTTCCAGTTCCTTTTCTTTTGCCTGCCCGGCTTTCCTGGCAACTGTATTTTCCTTCCACAGGTTATTTTCCGTGTAATGTTCATAGATCAG